>CAUEKL010000124.1 GCA_959018215.1 uncultured Gemmiger sp. | reverse complement strand
TATTCCCATTATAGGAATATTCACTATTCACCAATGTATTTGCTTCTGCCATACCTTCATCTATCTGGGTGGCTCCTTCAGGCCGGTTAGGCAAATCATTGATTTTTTCTTTCAAACTTTTCGTGCCGTTCTCATCCATATACGTCCAACCAGCCAAAACATTAGCCCTGCTGCCAAACGTAACAATTGACATCCGATGGTCTGCCGTAGTAGCATTATATTTTTCATTCACATCGTAAATAAATTCAAGGACGGCATCCTGCATTGCCTTTTGGCGGCTATTCTCATAGGAAGAATTCTGATTGCCTTCAAAATCATAGGCCATGGAGCCGGACTGATCAAGTACCAGAACAATATCTACCGGTGTGGTTTTGGTTTCTTCTGTAATGGTGTACTGACCTTTTGCATAGGCTTCAATCACAATCTTGCCTGTGCCCGCGTCAGAATCCCAATTTTCCAGTTCTTTGGAATAGACCAGATTGCTTTCGTCAGACTCATCCTCGGATTGCTCACTGATGCCATACAACGCCCGGGCTTTCAGCATAGAGCGAGCCATTGTAGCTGCAGCCACATTGACAGGCGGCAAAAACGGGCCTGCATCCGTGAAGGTCTTCGATTCAATCGGCTCTGCATTCTGACTTTGGTTGCTCGATGCTTTTGCCAGAACATCCTCCAAATGAGCTTTCAAAGCAGCCATCTGTTCTTCACTGAAAGCGCTTCCCAGCTCCTCCAGTTGTTCATTTGTATACGCAGACAGCAAAGCCGAAACCTCATCAGCAGTCTGTGCTGCCATCAAAGCATCATAGAGTTTTTCTGCATCGGTTGCTTCGGTTTGATCGGCAACTTCCTCATTGTCTTCCGCGCTGTCATTGCCAGCGGGAGTGGTGGTGGAATCATCGCCCTCCACCGTGGTGGTATCTTCGCCACCTTCAACGGGAGTGGAGGTGGAATCATCGCTCTCCACCGTGGTGGTATCTTCGCCGCCTTCAGCGGGAGTGGAATCACCGTCCTCCACCGTGGTGGTATCTTCGCCGCCCTCAGCGGGAGTGGAGGTGGAATCATCGCTCTCCACCGTGGTGGTATCCTCGCCACCTTCGGTAGTGGGCGCGTTGGTTTCCTCTTTCTTCTCGCCTTCGGTGTCTTCCGTCACAGTCTGATCCTGATCGACAGTCTGGGTCTGCCCCGCAACAGTGCTATCCGTTTCCGGCACAGTGTTGGCCAAGCTCGGCATACTCATCAGACTGGCCAGCATCACGACGGCCAGCAGAACACCGATGAATCGGCTGAACAGGTTGTGCTTCATGATCTTTGCCTCCCTACACGGAATTGGTATTTTTGAACGATCAAGTCGTAAATGGCTTGCCTATGAATCGCGGGGTGTCGGGGCCTTGCCGGCAAGGTGCCGGGTCCCGGGCCTGATCCAGCGGCGGGTGAGGTTGTCACGCGCGCTGCACAGGTCGGACGCCGCAATCTGCTTATACTGAATCTGTACAGTGTCTTCACCCGCTTTCTGTAAAGGTATGATATTTTTCTTGTCGATCTCCGAAAAAATCAGGTATTATTCACAAATAGCAGTTTATGATTTCCTGACTTATTTCCCTGGACATAGGGATAGTATGCCACACGATGGTTAAAACGCAGGTTAATTTTCCGCGAAATATTCACAAAAATTAAACTTTTTTATCCCAAACGTAAAATTTCTTAGCGTAATACGGGTTGTTGTGGCAGATACGACTGTACAAACCGGGGTGGTTCTGTGCATTTTTATCTCTTGTCAAATCCAGGCAATGCGGGTATTATTTATAATAAGCTTTGTTTACAACCGGGCTGCCGCTCACACAGGCCCCGGTATCCGACGGACCGAGAAATTCCGGTACCGGCGGAAAAGGAGGAATTTACGGATGAGTGAACCGGCATTACAAGTTCGTATGCTGGGTGATTTTTCCATGATATACCATGGGCAGCCGCTGCCGCTGAAAAACAGCCTTGCCACCAAGGCCATGGGGGTTCTGCAGCTGCTGTTGTACCGGGGAGAGAACGGCATGGCGCGGGAAGCGCTGGTGGATGCGCTTTTCTTTGACGATTCCAGCGCCGACCCGCTGAACAACCTGAAGGTGACGGTATCCAATCTGCGGCGCATCCTGCGCAAGGCCGGGCTGCCGCCGGAAGTTACGGTGCGGGCCAAGAACAAACGGTATTACTTTGCAGCGCCGGGGCCGGTCTGGCTGGATGTGGAAGTGTTTGAGCACTGGCTGGACAAGGCTTCCATCACAGAGGACGAGGACGAGAAGCTGAACTGTCTGCTGGAAGCGGAAAAATTGTACGTGGGAGACTTTCTGCCCCATCTGGCCGGTGTGGACTGGGCCACCGTGGCGGCAGCCCATTACCGGCAGCGGTACTTCGACTGCGTACAGCAGCTGGCAGACATCCTGAAAAAGCGGGAACGCTGGGACGAGCTGCTGACCATCGCCACCCGGGCGGCCATGAATCATCTGGAAGAGTGGCAATGCCTGCGCATTGACTGCCTGATGAAGACCGGCCAGTATCAGAAGGCCAAAGAGGTGTACGATCAGGTGGTGCGGGATCTGGATGAGGATTTCGCCGCCAAGCCCAGCGACGCCCTGGTGCAGCGTTTTCACCAGCTGAGCCGGGCCGGAGTGGTCAACCAGGAAACCGTATACGAGGTCATAGACCAGCTGCAGGAGACCGGACCCGTGCAGGGCGCCTACTACTGCAGCTATCCCAGCTTCATTGATGTTTACCGTACCTGCAGCCGGATGCTGGAGCGCACAGGGCAAAGCGCCTATCTGCTGCTGTACTGGCTGACCGATTCCCACGGACAGGTGCTGGAGGACGCCCAGAAAGCTTCCCAGGCGGCGCCCAAGCTGAAAAGCGCCATCAGTCACAGCCTGCGCCGGGGCGATGTATTCACCCAGTACGGACGGGACCGGTTTCTGGTGCTTTTGATGGGCACCAATCAGGACAACTGCGAACTGGTGAACCAGCGCATTGTGAACAAGTACAAGGAAGACGCCACCCGGGGAGTGAACTTCCGGCACGCCCTTCATGCGGTGGGGACCACCGAGCTGGACCTGAGCGACAACCGGATCTGGCACCAGACCGAGGAATAAACGGTACAAAACAAGCGCCGCCTGCGGAGCCGAAACTCTGCGGGCGGCGCTTTTTCTGACCGGGCACAGGCCGATCGGTCACAGATCAAGATTGAGAAGAATTCCTCTTTTACTTTGCTTTTACATTTTTCTTACCTGTCCATCCCATTTGCCTACCTTATTATAATATATAGAAACTACAGATTTCGACAAAAAACGCGCCGGGCACCAAAAGAGATGTATTCCCGGTATGGGGCGCTGTTATCCGGTGTATCGGGATCCCTTTTCTTCCCCGCTGCGGCCAGCAGAACTTTTCCCGTCCGAAAAGGGCATTTTTCCCCCGGTCACAACAGAAAAGACGGGCTTGGTCACAAAATTTCCGCGAGACCGTAGTCACGCAGGCAACTTATGATGCCCTGTGCGGTGGAATCAAACACCAAACCGCCCTGCCGGGCTTTGTCGGTGTTCATGGACAGGTTACGGTCGCGGTCCCCGGAAAGAAGTTCCGGGGAAATATGCAGGGCGCTGCAGAATCGCCAGGCGGTTTCCAGCATATCCAAGTCATTCTCACTGCCGAAATTGTAGACCCCGCCGGGCAGGTCCAGGGCGGGCAGCAGGTTTTCCACCGCCTGCTGCACATAGGTCACGCCTCGATAGTCCCCGGGGGAAAAGGTCAGGGATTCCCCGTGCAGGGCGGCGTGGATCAGATTCAGCGGCAGATTGCCCCGGATGGGCAGGCCGTATCCCGGCAGGTCATACAGCCAGGTGGCCCGCAGCAGCACGGCCTCCGGTAAAGCATCCAGCACCCGCTGCTCCATCTCCAGCTTGTGGCGGCCGTAGACGTTGGCAGGTACCAAAGGCAGGTCTTCCGAAAGCGGACCGGACAGACGGACCCCGGCGTAGACCTGGTCGGAACTGAAGGCCACCAGCCCGCTCCCCTCCCCTGCCGCCGCCTTGGCCAGCCAGAGAGGCAGCTGCACATTGGCACGGCAGGATTCTTCCGGGTGGGACTCACAGTATCCGGTATCGGACAAAGCCGCCGTGTGCAGGATGGCATCGGGATGGGTTTCGGCCACCAGGCGGGCAATATCCGCCTCCGTGGCCTGGGCCATAAGCCCGGGAGGCGCCGGGATCAGTTCCAACCGGTGGGCCAGCCGGCGCAGGACCCGGGCCCCCACAAAGCCACCACTGCCGGTAAGCAATACGCGTTTCATCGAAAAAGCTCCTTTCTGCCTGGGGCGGGAAAAATTCACCCGGCAGTTGCATTTTTTTCATTGTATCACAGCCGTCATTTTTTGGCCATCCGGGTTTACCCGCTCTGCCGCCATAGGGTATAATGGGACACGTATAATGGGACACACAGATTACGAAAATACGAGGAACTTTATGATGAAAAAGCTTACGCTGCGCCAGCTGCTGACGGTGGCCACCATGCTGTTCGGGCTGTTTTTCGGCGCGGGCAACCTGATCTTTCCTGCGGCTGTGGGCCAGCAGGCCGGGCGCGATCTGTGGTGGGCTTCCGCCGGGTTGCTGATTACCGGCGTCGGTCTGCCCTTGCTGGGGGTAGCCGCTCTGGGCATCAGCCGCAAGGAGGGTCTGTTTGCCCTGAGCAGCCGGTTGGGCCGTGGGTACGGCTTCTTCTTTACCTGTGTGCTGTACCTGACCATCGGGCGATTTTTTGCCATTCCCCGCTGCGCCACCCTCTCCTACACGGTGGGCATTGAACGGCTGCTGCCCCAGGGCGGAAGCGTGGCCCTGGCTGTCTTTTCCCTGGTGTTTTTCGGGGCGGTGCTCTTCTTTTCCCTGCGCCCCGGGGAGATCCTGACCTGGGTGGGCAAGGTACTGACGCCCCTGTTTCTCTGCTTTCTGGCGGTGCTGATCCTGCGCGCCCTGACTGCCCCCATCGGGGATGTGCGCCTGGTTGAGCCTTCCGGCAGCTATGCCGCCAACGCCTTCACCGCCGGTGTACTGGAAGGGTACAACACCATGGACGCCCTGGCCAGCCTGGCGTTCGGCATCATCGTAGTCAATGCCATCCGCAGTCTGGGAGTGGAAGAGCCCGGCGCGGTGGCCAAAAGCACCGTTCTGGCCGGACTGTTCAGTTCCCTGTTCATGGGGCTGATCTATGTGCTGGTCATCGTGATGGGCGCCCAGAGCCGGGGGCTGTTCCCTGTTTCGGCCAACGGCGGCGAGGCCCTGGCCCTGATTGCCGAGCACTACTTCGGCGGCGTGGGTGCCCTGATCCTGGCCGCCACCGTTACCCTGGCCTGCCTGAAAACGGCGGTGGGCCTGATCACCAGCTGCAGCGAGACCTTTGTGCAGCTGTTTCCTACAGGTCCTTCCTACCGGGTATGGGCCGTGGGGTTCTGCGTCATTTCCTTCCTGATTGCCAACCTGGGACTGAATGCCATTCTGGCCTACTCCACCCCGGTGCTCATGTTCCTGTACCCCTTGTCCATCGTGCTCATCCTGCTCACCCTGGGCGGCGGGCTCTTCGGCAATGACCGGGGCGTGCTGCGGTGGACCATCGGCTTTACCATGGCGGCGGCCGTCATCGACCTGCTGCGCACCCTGCCGGAAGCCACCCGGGCGCTGCTGCACCTGGAACCACTGGTGAACACTGCCGAGCGCTGGCTGCCTCTGTGCCAGCTGGGATTCGGCTGGGTCTGCCCGGCGATCATCGGGCTGGTCATCGGGCTGGTGCTGCGTCGGGTCCGCCGGGCGGCCTGATCTTCCTTTCATACAAAAAACACCCTTCTGCCGCAAAAAAATCGCAGTGGAAGGGTGTTTTGTTTTTGGAAAAATCCAGACTTCAGACACAGGCCCGGGCTGCGGAGTGGCAGGGCATCGGGTTGGGGACCCGGCCCATGGCAGGTTCCGTCAGAAAGGCCTGGTGCAGTTCGGCCACCGAGGGGAAAATCCAGGTGGGTTTGTCGGCGCTGGCGGCCACATCGGCACGGGTGGCTTCCCCGCTGAGGACCAGGGCCGTATCCACCCCGGCGCGCACACCGCAGGCGATATCGGTGTAAAGGCGGTCCCCCACCACCAGGGCTTCCGCCGGGGTGCAGCCGGTGTTCTGCAGGGCATAGAACACCATGGCGGGTTCCGGTTTGCCCAGGAATTTGGGCTTGCGGTGGGTGGCCGTCTCGATCATGTTGCAGATGGCGCCGCAGTCCGGCAGATAGCCGAAATCCACCGGGCAGACCAGATCCGGGTTGGTGGCAATATAGTCCAGCTTGCGGGTGGTCAGCAGCAGGCAGACATCCTTGATCTTGTCATAGTTCAGGGCATTGTCGTAGGAGACCAGCACGCAGGTGATGGCCTTGTCCGAGGCATCGGTGGTGATCTGCAAGCCGTTCTGGCGGCATTCCCGGATGAAGGAATCGGTGGCCAGGGCATAGATGTGCTGCCCGGCATAGTGTTCCTGCAGATACCGGATGGTGGCGTAGGCGGCGGTCAGGTAGTTGTCCGGGGTGGTCTCCACCCCCAGGGTGCGGAAAAACCGGATATAATCCGCCGTACTGCGGGTGGCATTGTTGGTGATGAAGACAAACTTGCCCCCGCTGCGCTCCACCGCCTGCAGGAACTCCCCTGCCCCGGGGATCAAGGCATTGCCCCGGCAGATGGTGCCGTCAATGTCCAGCAGAAACAGGCGTTTTTTCATAGGCTTCACTCCGCCAGACCGCTGCGCACCGTCAGGGCCAGTTTGGGATCATTGGTAATGACATCGGCGCCCTCTTCCATGAGCCAGCGCAGGTCCTCCGCCCCGTTGACGGTCCAGACACGCACGGCCAGGCCGCTGTCCAGGTAGGTCTTGAGCAGGCTGC
>CAUEKL010000123.1 GCA_959018215.1 uncultured Gemmiger sp. | reverse complement strand
CTTTTGCGTGAATTGATTTTTTTGGGGGGGGGTTACAGTACATGCCATTTCTGGGGCACCAGCCAGTCCTCAAACAGACGGATGGCAAAATGGTCGCTCATACCGGAGATGTAATCCACCACGGCACGGTCGATGCCCTCTGTGTAGGCAATCTGCATATAAAAGTTCGGCATAAGAGAAGGATCATCGCAAAGCCGAGAATACAGCTCCTCCACGACTTTGTCCACCTTTTTCTCTTCTCGCTTGGCCTGCTTGTCCACGTAGACAGTGGAGTACATAAAGTCTTTGAGCAGGTGATAAGCATCCTCCACGTCCGGAGAAAAATGCATCTCCCCTTCCGCACTGTGTTCCACCAGATCGGTAATCATGGTGGTAATGCGCTGACTTTTGGTTTTGCCCAGAATCCGCACCGCATCCGGTGGCAGTGCTTCGTTGGAAAGCACCCCCGCTGTGAGGGCATCCTCAATATCATGATTCAAAAAAGCAATGTGGTCGGCATACCGGACCACCCGGCCCTCCTGCGTGCGGGCCCACTCCCCTGTGGTATGGGTGACGATGCCGTTGCGCACTTCCCAGGTCAGGTTCAGGCCTTTGCCGTCCTTTTCCAGATATTCCACAACCCGCAGACTCTGCCGGTAATGGGTAAACCCTCCCGGGCACAGGCGGTTCAGTGCCCTCTCCCCCGCATGGCCGAAAGGCGTGTGCCCCAGGTCATGACCCAGGGCGATGGCCTCGGTCAGATCCTCGTTCAGGCGCAGGGCCCGGGCAATGGTCCGGGCAATCTGGCTGACTTCCAGGGTATGCGTCAGGCGGGTGCGGTAATGATCGCCTTCCGGCGAGAGGAATACCTGCGTTTTCTGCTTCAGGCGGCGAAAAGCCTTGCAATGCAGAATCCGGTCCCGGTCCCGCTGGTAGCACGGACGCATAGGCTCTTCCTCTTCGGGGCGTGCACGGCCGCGGGAATTTTCACTCAAAGCCGCATACCGGCTCAACGTCAGGCGCTCGAGCGTCTGGGTTTGTTCGCGGACGTTCATGGCACTTCCCCCTTTTTGCCGTACTTGCGGCAGATTGGCCGTCAATATTGCCTTCTATAATATAAATACGATAAAAAAGCGCCAAACGCTTCTTGAATCTGTGAATTTTCCGTGTTTTTATGCACGGAAGCTTTTTCAGTAGGCATCATAATGCGCCTGCCCTACGGAAGGCTCGGCCGTGCCTCTGGTCAGCTCACGCAGTGCCCCGCACAAAGCCGTTTCCTCCCCCGCCGGCATTCGCCAGCGCAGGGTAACGGCATCGTCAAAGATGGGCTCTTCCATTCTGGTCTGGGCCTGCTCGATCATACGTCGGGCCGTTTCAAACAACGGATAGGGCACACGGACGGAACAGTCCACCACGCTGCGCATGCTCACCGGCTCTGCTGCCTGCAGTGCCCCCGAAGCCGCCGTCGTGTAGGCTCGGACCAAACCGCCCGTTCCCAGCAGGATGCCACCAAAATACCGGGTAACCACCACGATCACATCGGAAAGTCCCGCATGCCGGATACTTTCCAGCACCGGGGTACCGGCAGTCTTGGCCGGTTCCCCGTCATCAGAATAACGCACCCGACCGTTTTGCAGCACATACGCATAGACGTTGTGCCGGGCAGTGCGGTTAGCGGCACGGACTGCCTCCAGAATCGCCTGGGCCTTCTCCTCCGTATCCGCAAAAGACGCCGTTGCTATGAAGCGGCTTCGCTTTTCCTCATATTCATACCGGGCGGTGCCGCGGATGGTCTGATAATTAGGCATGACCTACTCCCCTTTGATTTGGGCATACAAGCAAAAAATACCCCAGATGTTTCCATCTGGGGTAAATCGAAACATGATTACTTGCCAGCCTTGGCGTAGCGGCGCTTGAAGCGCTCGACACGTCCGCCGGTATCAACCAGCTTCTGCTTGCCGGTGTAGAACGGATGGCACTTGCTGCAGACTTCGACGCGGATCTCCGGACGGGTAGAACGGGTCTGGATAACGTTGCCGCAGGCGCAGGTGATGGTGCAATCCATATACTTCGGATGGATGCCTTCCTTCATTGCGTTTTCACCTCTTTCTCGATCATGACTAACGGGAGCCATACTCAATATATGTGCTCATCACAATCTTGACTTATCGGCTACCAGCATACGCCATCCTGTGCGAACGGAGCAGCCTTTCAAACGATTGCCGTAAAAGTATACCAAAGACCTGTCCATTTGTCAAGAGCTGTTTTGTCCTCTTTTCAGAGTGTTTTGGAAAAGACCCGAACCCGACGGGCAAATTCCCGGGCAGCCGGCGAAAGTCCGTTTTTGTCAAGGCATGCCAATCCAATGCTTCGTCCCGCGGCCGGTTCCAGGGTCAGCACCTGTACCCCTGTTTCCCGGCTGGGGCGGGTCAAAAGCAGCTGTGGCATAATGGCCACCCCCTGCCCGCAGGCCACCATTCCCACCATGGACTCGTCGTCAATCACATAACAGGCGGTATGCACGTGCAGGTCATTTCGTTTCAGATAGTTCTGGATATCGGCATCCGTATCGGCCCGCTGGCTGACAAAGGGAACGCCGCGCAGCTCGTCGGCGCTGACCTGCCCTGGCCGCTTGGGGGTAAACTCCAAAGGCGCGATACAGACCAAGGGGTCCGTATACAAAGGTTCAAAGTCCAGTTCCTGGGAGCAGGAGTCGGACAAAAATCCCAGTTCCGCCGTGCCGTTTTTTAGCCACGCGGCAATATCGGCGTAACTGCCCTGATAGACTTCCACTTTAATGCCGGGGTACTCTTTTTCAAAGGAAGGCACCAGGCGGGGCAGCCAGACCACGCAGGCACTGTTGAACACGCCTACCCGAAGCACACCTTTATGCAGCCCGTTGACCTGGGCAATGGACTGATCCAGAGATTCACTGCTGGCCAGTACCCGGCGCACGGCAGGCATCAGGCTTTCGGCCGCGGCCGTCATGGTCACCCCGGTTTTGGTACGGGTAAACAACGGGAACCCGCACTCCGACTCCATGCCGGCCACTGCATGGCTGATGGCGGAGGGCGTCAGATGAAGCTGCTCCGCAGCGCGGGCGAAGGACCCTTCCTGGGCAATGGTGGAAAAAATCAGACAGCTGAGCAGCGTCATACCCCGGTTCTCCTTGTGTTGAGTTTGATTCAGGTTTCATGTGAAAAAAATGAATTTTACTTATCACGCATACTGTACTATGATTAGTTGAGAAAGTCAAGGGTGCCGCACACGCCCTTGACTGACACGATTCATTTTCCTTCCTCTTAATAGCCTCCTCGGTCCGCACAACCGATGAGGCTGTTTTTTTATTTTTCCGTCTTTTCTTTCTCGGCTTGTGTGACGGTTTTTGTTGTGGTACACTAACTGTGACAAACCCATCAAAAAACGACAAACACTGCACGGCACCCGCCTTGCCGTGCCGGAAACGGAGTAATCTATTTTGCAAAAAATCGCAAAGACCCGCGGGGTCAAGGGGGCAGCCTCCTGGTGTGCCCTTGCCGCAGTGGGATATCTGGCCATACGTTCCCTGCTGGAAGCGCTGGTTTCTCTTTCTATGGGGCTGCGGGTTCCCGGCGCAACCCTGAGCAGCCCCACCGGCTTTTCCCAGACAGAAGCCGGCATTCTTTCCATGATGGTTGCCATCGGCGGCATCCTTCTGCCGGTCTTTTTGTTGCTGCGCCTGACCCGCCTGCGCTCCAGTGATCTGCGGCTGCTGATTCCCGCCCCCTGGAGCCCTGCTTTTTGTCTGCCGGTATTTCTGGGAGTTGCCAATGCCGCCAACCTGTTCGGCGGGTTGCTGGGACATCTGCTGGGCACCGAAGGCAGCGCCACCTCCCTGCCCGCAGGCGGCAGCGCTCTGGTGGTCGATTTTCTGAGCCTGTGTGTGGTACCCGCCATTCTGGAAGAGGTCTTTTTCCGCGGCGCTCTGCAGGGGTTGATGCGTCCCTGCGGCAGTACGGCCGCCATCTTTGCGCCGGCCCTTCTCTTCGCCTTGCTGCACATGGACCTGGCACAGGGCATTACCGCCTTCGTGTGCGGGGTATTTCTGGGATGGCTCACCGAGCGGACCGGGAGTATTCTGCCCGGCATGTTGCTGCATTTTGTGAATAATACTTTGGCTTTTGTGGTAGCGTATCTGCAGCTGTATGCAGCGGATTCCACCGCCCTGTGCGCCGAACTGTTCGTGCTGCTTTTTTTCCCGCCGCTGGCTTTGTGGCTTATCTGGCACGCCATGCGGCAGGGATTTCGGTTTTCTGCCGGGCTGCGTCCCGGTGTGGATGCATGGGCTGTATTTTCCAGCCCGGCCTATACGGTAGCCGTACTGTTTCTGGCCATTTACAGCGTATATCTGAATCAGGTCGGGTGATACTGTTATGACTGATCAGGAATTGATGCAAGCCGCGCTGGAGGAAGCGCGGCTTGCTTTTGAAGCAGGTGAAGTGCCTGTCGGGGCCGTCATTGCCAAAGACGGTGAAATCATTGCACGCGCCCACAATCTGCGCGAGACCGGAAAAAACGCCTTGTACCATGCCGAACTGATGGCAATTGACCAGGCCTGTCGGATTCTGGGTGGTTGGCGGCTGTGGCAATGCGAGTTGTTTGTAACCCTGGAACCCTGTCCCATGTGCAGCGGAGCCATTATCAACAGCCGGCTGCGGCGCATCGTGTATGCCGCCTCCGACCCGAAGGCCGGATGCTGCGGTTCTCTGGCCGATTTGTTCGCGCTCCCCTTTAATCACCATCCTGCCGTTGAACACGGTCTGATGGAAGCAGAAGCCCAACAGCTGCTGCAGCAGTTTTTTGCCTCTTTGCGTCAGAAACGTCTGGCCGCCAAAGCCCTAAAAAAGAAAAAGGAGGGCATGGATGAAACCCAATCTTGAACAGCAGACCGTATTGATTACAGGCGGCAGCCGGGGTATCGGCGCGGCAGCCGTGCTGGCCTTTGCCAAAGCCGGATATCGGGTTGCTTTTACCTGGCACAGTCGCCCGGACGCTGCCCGCCATGTTGTGGATGCTGTGCGACAGGCCGTCCCCGACGCCGCCTGCCTTGCCATCATGGCTGATGCCGCCGATTCCCATGCAGTTCAGGAGGCTGTGGCCCAGACTGCGCGAGTTTTGGGCGGACCCCATGTTCTCGTATGCAATGCGGGGATTGCCCAGCAGAAACTGTTCACCGACCTGACCGATGAGGACTGGCGGCAAATGATGAGTGTGGATCTGGATGGCGTTTTTTATGCCTGCCGTGCGGTTCTGCCCGGCATGATTCATCGAAAGTACGGGCGTATTCTGTGTATCAGCAGTATGTGGGGCCAGACCGGCGGCAGCTGCGAAGTGCACTATTCCGCAGCCAAAGCCGGCGTCATCGGTTTATGCCGTGCACTTGCCAAGGAGGAAGGCCCTTCCGGCATTACGGTCAACTGTGTAGCCCCGGGCGTTATTGATACCGACATGATGGCGTCCTTCTCCGAGGAAGACCGGGCCGCCCTGGCCGAGGAAACCCCTGTGGGCCGTCTGGGCACTGCCGAAGAAATTGCCCGAACCCTTGTATTTCTGGCATCGCCGGATGCCGGCTACATTACAGGGCAGGTCATCGGACAAAATGGCGGGCTCGTCATCTGATACACCACCCTTCCCTTTCCTGCATATCATAAAGCAGGAAGGGGGATTTTTTTATGGAACTCTTTCAGAACGGCATAGACGTATCACGCTACCAGGGCAGCATCAACTGGAACAATGTGGCCGCTGCCGGCAAGCAGTTCGTCATTGTGCGGCTGGGTTCCAGCAACAACAGCGGTTTGTATGTGGATCCGTATTTTTTGCAGAATGTGAACGGCGCTCACGCCGCCGGACTTCGGGTCGGTGCCTATTATTATACGTATGCAACCACCCAAAGCGGTGTGATCAATGAATTAAGCCTGTTTTTGAACGTTCTGGAAGGATTACAGCTGGAATACCCGGTTTTTGTGGACGTGGAGGACAATAAGTTGGCCGCCCTGGGTCGTACTCAACTGACAGGCTTGGTACAGTATGCCATGGATATCCTGTATCAGCGCAACTGGTACGCCGGTTGGTACAGCTACACCAATTTCATCAACAATTACCTCAACCCGTCTCAGCTGGCCGGGTATCCTCTCTGGCTGGCCGACTACCGCAGTCAGCCCGGCTACTCCGGCAGCTATGCCATGTGGCAGTATTCTTCCACCGGCAGCGTAGGCGGGATCACCGGAGCATGTGATCTCAATTACAGCTATACAGACTTTTTGCCCATTCTGAAATCCGGAAATTATAACGGTTACGGTACCTCCGGCCCGGACATGGAAACGGTGGACGGCGAACAACTGGTCGTCTTCGGCGCACAGACCGAATATTTCTACACCGCAAACTTTAACGACGTAGTCGGCTATCTGCCCGTCGGTACGTATCCGGTTGTGCAGAAGAGCAAAACGAAATACGAAGGATACGATTGGGTAATCTTTCGGTACCGTGACGGAGAATACTGGACGGCTATCTTGGGAGACCGTAACAGGCTGGAAACCTTAAATTCCTGTGAAGTACAGCTCTCGGAAGCAAAGGCCAAAATCGATGCCGCCAAAGCCGCCCTAGAGTGACAGCGCTTGATTTTGCCTCAAAAAAACAGTATAATAAATTATCGATATCGGACCGCCCGATAAGTGACGGCCCGATATCTTCATGGTTACTATGTGCCTGCACTTCTCGATGCAATTCTTTCTCTTTCTGAAATCGTAAATCGGAAAAGCTGCGCTGATTTTTCTGTCCCTGCGACTCAGATGGATAGAGCGCAAGCCTACTAACAATTGAAGCGTTCGAATCCGGGAGCCTCTTAAAATTGAATATTGCTTTATATGCCTCCGTAGTTAAATGGATATAACAAACCCCTCCTAAGGGTTAGTTATGAGTTCGAT
>CAUEKL010000122.1 GCA_959018215.1 uncultured Gemmiger sp. | reverse complement strand
GGTGAAGGGGTTGTAGCCGGTGGGATTCTTGGAGATGGACGCCAGCACCGCACATTCGGACAGGGACAGCTCGCCCACGCTCTTGCCGAAGTAGGTGTTGGCGCCGGCTTCCACACCCTCGATGGTGCCGGTCAGGGGCACGGTGTTCAGGTAGGCTTCCAGTATGGTCTCCTTGCTGTACCGGTTGGACAGGCCGATGGCGCGGAAGATCTCGCGCACCTTACGCATATAGTCCACTTTGTCGTCGTCGGTCAGGTTCTTGACCAGCTGCTGTTCCAGCGTGGACGCGCCCTGCTGGCCGCCCAGCAGCTGCTGGCCGGTCAGTTCGTTGAGGGCGGCGGCAATGGTACGCTTGAAGTTGACGCCGATGGAGTCATAGAAATCCTTGTCCTCAATGGCTACCACGGCATGCTGCAGGTTTTCGGGAATATCCGAAAGGTTGACCCAGATGGAGTTGGCGTCACCGGACAAGGTGGCGTACTCGTCCCCTTCCCGGGTATACAGGATGGTGGTCTGCTGGTCCTTCTTCTTTTCCAGGTCCAGCTTGCCTTCCGGGTCGGCGGTGACCTGCACGACATACATGGCCAGAACCACCGCGCCCACACTGCCCAGCATGATGCACACGCAGATCACGCAGCCGAGGAAACGCAGAATCATGCCGGGGATGCTGCGGCGCTTTTTGTTGGTGTTTTTCTTACCGCCTTTGGCGGAATTGGGCGTGCTGCCGGGAGCTTTCGCCCCCTGGGTGGACAGATGCCGTTGTTGTTTGGGGTCTATGGGGACCGCCTCCTTTGCGGATTTTCTGTGTATGGCAGGTGCGGCGCCGGCAGCGTCACACACTCATGGACAATACCATATCCTGAATTATAGCACAAACCGCTGCCAAAAGTACAGGCATGGAATGTAAAATTCACAAGAAATTGTTTTTTGGGGGCGGCGACGGGCAATACTTGTTCTGGCGCCGTCATTTTTTTATATTCCGTTTTACGGTTTTGTCATCTTTTCTTTGCGGCGCAGGACCGGCAAAAAGGGGGATTGGCTATGGAGAACAAGCTGCCGAAATGGGTGCGCATCTATCTGGCTCTGCTGGGCGGGGCGGCTCTGCTGTGTGTGGTGGCGGCCGCAGTCTGGTTTGCCCGGGCGGAGTATGATGCCCGCACCGATGAAGGGCCGCGCTATCTGCTGAAAGACAACGGCGGATATCTGGCCCTGTATACCGCCGAAGGAACGGGTCCCTTGGCCGAATATGACCTGCGCACCCGTCTTTTGCCCGAGCAGGATGTATTGGCTCTGCAGCAGGGGGTCCCGGTGGAGGATGAGGCGGAACTGCAGCGCCGGCTGGAAGATTACGGTCTGTAAGTTGCCCTGTACTTGCGGAAAGCAGGTATTTGTGGTATCCTAGGGTAGAACTTCACTTATATATAGAAGGAGCGTACTGCCATGACCGAACAAGCGATCCTGGACGCCGTGCAGGAAATCTTCCGCGATAATTTTGACGATGACACCCTGGTGATCGACCGCAGCACCTGCGCCGATGATATCGAGGACTGGGACAGCCTGGAACAGATCAACCTGCTGACCGCCATCGAGAAAAAGTTTTCCATCAAGTTCAAGCTGGCCGATGTCCGCGACCTGAAAAACGTGGGCGACCTGCTGGACCTTGTCGCACGTATGACCGCGTAACCACACATTCTGCGGGCGGCCGCTGCTTACCCCAAGCGGCGGCCGCCTTTTCCTATATTTTTATCTTTCCCGGCAGGAGGACCCCTTATGAATCATTACACCCTGGCCGATATGATCCCCGGCCTGACCGAAAGTTTTACCGTTACTGTCACAGAAGAAATGATGGATGCCTTCAAAGCCATTACCGGAGACTGCTCCCCCATCCATGTGGACGCCGAGTACGCCCAGGGCCGTGGATATCCGGGCCGGGTGGTGTACGGCATGCTGGGGGCCAGTTTCTTTTCCACCCTGGCGGGTGTCTACCTGCCCGGGGAGCACTG
The DNA here is from genome assembly GCA_959018215.1 of uncultured Gemmiger sp. Classification (GTDB taxonomy): domain Bacteria; phylum Bacillota; class Clostridia; order Oscillospirales; family Ruminococcaceae; genus Gemmiger. The sequence goes on along the minus strand of CAUEKL010000122.1, from coordinate 4,964 downwards.
CCTGCTCCACGGCGTGGAGTGCAAATTCGCCAAGCCGATTTTCATCGGGGATACCCTGACTGTCACCGGCACCGTTGTCAACGTGAGCGAAGCGGTGGCCGAGGCCGAAATCAAGGCGGTCATCACCAACCAGGACGGCAAGAAGGTGACCCGGGGCATCATCCGGGCCGGGCTGGCCAAATAAGTGTCCCCTGCCTTTCACTTACATATAATGAAGGAGAAACGATCCATGGCTTATACCTATCTGATTTCCGGTGCCACCAGCGACGTGGGCCGGGCTCTCATCGAGCGGCTGCTGAAAGATTCCCCCGAAGGAACCCTGGTCCTGGCCCAGGGCTGCGGCGATGTGGACAAACTGGCTCCTTTGTGCCGGGCCTACCCCGGCATGATCCGTCCCTTTGATGTGGACCTGTCCGACCCGTACAAGGTGGACACCTTCTGCCAGGTGCTTTCTTCCACCTGCCCGGCTCCCACCCACTTCATCCATCTGCCTGCCCTGCCGGTGGTGAACACCAAGTTCAAGGCCTTCGACGAGTCCCGTTTCGCCAAGGACATGGAGATCCAGGTGCACAGCGCCGTCAAGCTGTGCAAGGCAGTGCTGCCCGCCATGACCAAGGCCAGATTCGGGCGCATCCTCTTCATCCAGACCAGCTATACCCTGGGCGCCCCACCCAAGAACACCGCCGCCTATGTGATGGCCAAGCAGGCCCTGGGAGGGCTGTGCAAGAGCCTGGCGGTGGAGTATGCCCGGTTCGGCATCACGGTGAACTGCGTGGCTCCCAGCATGATGGAGACCCACTTTTTGAAGGACACCCCCGACCTGATCGTGCAGGCTTCCGCCGCCGACAACCCCATGGGCCGCAACGCCACCCCCGCCGACGTGGTGCCGGCCATGGCGTTCCTGCTTTCGGACGAGGCCGGGTTCATCACCGGGGTGACCCTGCCTGTGACGGGAGGGTCCGCTCTTGCCTGATGTACATTTCCGGCTGGCCCGTCCCGGGGAGGACGAGGCCATCCGTGATTTCATCAATTTCCACTTTGATATGCACCTGCCCCTGATCAACCGTCCGGAGTTTTACAACTTTTACTTTGCCGGGCCGGAAGGCGGTGCCCCCCACTTTGCGGTGGCCGAGGACGACAAGGGAGACTATCTCAGCGCCGCCGGGTACATTCCCGCCGCCCGGGACCTGTCCGCCGGGGTGTGGGTATCCATCTGGGTAGCCGCCAAAGGCCACAACGGCGTGGGGCTGGAACTGATGGACGCTCTGCCCGGCCTGCTGGGCACCCCGGTGCTGGCCTGCAACAACATCCGCCCCGCCACCTGCAAGCTGTATCATTTTCTGGGCTGGCAGGCCGAGCGTTTGCGCCACTATTACCGTCTGGGCACGCCCGGCCCCTCCGGGTGGACGCTGGCTGTGCCGGGAGAGGTTTCTCCCCTGCCTGCACCCGCCCACGATCTGGAGCTGGAGCCGGTGTCGGACGCCCGGGCGCTGGAAGCCCTGGGCCTGCCCGAAACGCCCCACACGCCGAAAAAGGATCTGTGGTATCTGCAGCGGCGATATTTTGCCTTCCCCCATTTCCGGTATGATGTGTGGGCGGTGCGGGAAAGCGGCCGTCTGCTGGCCTATGCCGTGACCCGCACCGTATCGGCTGCCGATACCGGCTGCGCTCCTGTACTGCGGCTGGTGGATTTCATCGGCCCGGACGAGGTCCTGCCCCGCATCGGCCACGCCCTGGATGCGCTGCTCCGCCGCACCGGCGCCGAGTACCTGGATTGTTACAATGCGGGCATCGAACCCGAAATCTGGCGGCAGGCAGGCCTGACCGAGCGGCAGGAGGGGGACGGTGTTATCATCCCCAACTATCTCACCCCGCCCCTGCAGGACAACACCGAATACTATTACTTTGTCAACCAGCCCGACGGCTTTGTGATGTTCAAGGCTGACGGCGACCAGGACCGGCCCAATCTGTCCTGATGTTTTCTTCCGCCCTGAAACGGAGGTTGCCGCAATGAAAAAGGTTCTTCTGGTTCTAGCCGCGTTTGTCCCTGTCCTTGTGGGAGTTGTGGTCAATTATACTCTGGCCATTCCCCTGATCGGTCCCCTTCTTTTTACACTGCTGCCTCTGCTGACCACCGCGTTCTGGGCCTTTCTGGGGTGGCAGTATGCCCGCAGCGGATGGAAAGCCCTGACAGCGGTGCTCACCGCCAACTCTCTGGGAATCTTGTCCCTGGCCGTTTATCTGTGGCAGTTCTTCGGCCACACAGACGAAGCCCGGAACCTGGCACTGGCCGGGGCGTCCCAGATGTTCAGCGCCTCCACCCCCACCTGGTTTCTGGGGCGGTTTGCCATCCTGTTTGAAAGCCTGCCCAATTATGTGGGCAGGGCTGCCATGATGGGGCTGCAGGTCCTGGCTCTGGTGTACATGATCCTGGTATTCGTCTGCGGCTTTGCCGCCGAGAAAGTTGTCCACAAAACGGACCTTTTCAGTTGAAACCTATCCCGTTATTTCTTCTGCGCCCGGCAGCTTCGGCTTTCGGGCGCTTTTCTTTGCAGCAAAAAAGCGGCACAGCCGAAGCCGTACCGCCTTTGAATGTCTGTTTTCCTATCAGTTGCCGTCGTCGCTCTGGTACACGGGAACGTTGGCATATTCATCCGGTCCATCTGCAGGCAGGCTCTGCATGTATTCGTGCATGGCCTCGGCCACCTTCTTGCTGTAAGCCACCGCTTCTACCACCGTGCGGGCCCCCTTGACGGCATCGCCGGAGGCGAAGATGCCGGGACGGCTGGTGCGGCCCACTTCATCGGTGACAAAGAGGCCGCGGGGGGTGACCTTCAGCCCTTCGGTGGTCTCGGTAATGGTGGTGCAAGCGCCCTGGCTGATGGAAACCACCACGCTGTCCGCCGGGTACAGGGTCTCGGTGCCGGGCAGATCGGTAAGCGTGCCGTCCTCGTTCTCCTGTACGTCCCGGAAAACCACTCCCTGGTCGGTGATCTCCACCGGCTTCTTGTTATAGAAGAATTCCACGCCTTCCAGCTTGGCATAGCTTTCCTCATAATGGCTGGCCGCGATCTTTTTGGTCAGGGAGAAACATTCCAGATGCCGGGTGCCGTGGCGAATGGCAGTGCGGGCCACATCCATGGCCGCGTTGCCCGCGCCGATAAGCACCACCCGGTTGCCCAGATGGTACACATCCGGGTTTTGCAGGTAGTTGATGGCAAAGTGCACATGGCCCAGGCTTTCGCCCTTGATGCCCAGAGTATTGGGCCGCCATACGCCGGTGCCGATGAAGATGGCCTTATAGCCGTCCCGGAACAGGTCGTCGATCTTGAGGGCCTGGCCCACATTGGTATTGGGCCGTACCTTGATATCCTTCAGGCGCAGGTGGCGGTACTCGAAATCGTCCAGTACCGTCTTAGGCAGACGGAATTCCGGAATGCCGTACCGCAGCACGCCGCCGATCTTATCGTGGCTTTCAAAGATGGTCACGTCATAGCCGTAGCGGGCCAGGATAACCGCGATGGTCAGCCCCGCGGGGCCGGACCCGATGATGGCCACCCTCTTGCCGTTGGGCTTGGCGGGTCCGTGGGGCATCTGGGAAGCATAAGTGGAAGAGATATAGTTTTCAATAACGGAAAAATGGACCGGAGCACCCTTGATGCCCTGCACACAATGGCCCTCGCACTGATTTTCGTGGTTGCAGATCAGGCTGCAGACGGTGGTCAGGGGATTGTTTTCAAACAGCATCCGGCCGGCTTCATTGAGTTTGTTTTCCTTGAGCAGGCGGATGACTTCGGGGATGTTGGTGTGGATGGGGCACCCCTGCTGACAGCGGGGATTTTTGCATCCGAGGCAGTGGTTGGCTTCGTCCATAACGTGCAGGGCCATAGTGTTCCTTCTTTCTTTTGTTGCAACAATGATTCAAGGCAGGCAATGAAAATCCATATCTTATTTATAATACCACCGGTTTTGCCGTATAGGCAAGCCCCATGGGCTGGGTTTGCTCTCTGCACAGCGCCGAAAAGTCCGAAAAAGAATTGTGCATTCTGATTACATATTTCGCATCCGGTAAGGTTTGTTCCAGTCTGGCCAGAGAGGTGGAAACCGGCAGCGAAGCGCTCCGCAGCAGCGGCAATGCCTGCCGCCGGGCCCCCAGGATATGCAGATAGGGCGGCAGCATAGGCAGCCTGTCCGCCTCCACCCCCATGGCGGCATCCAGAGCCAGGCGCCGCAGCCGGGCGTGGGGATAACGCTTGGTCTTGAGCCGGGCGTACAGGTCCCCGGCATCCACCGCGTCATGGATGGCGGCGGCCAGACGGTGTTCCAGACCTTCGTTCACCCCCCGGACGCGGGCAAACCGTTCCGGGTCTCCGGCCCGCAGCAGCGCCAGCAGGGCCACACCGAACCGGGCCGGGTCCGCCCTCATCCCCTGCCGGTCAGCCTGACAGTACAAATCCAGGGCCGGCTGCGGCACGTACGGTGCCAGAGCTTCGGGGCCGCTTTTGTGGACCAGCGTCCGCAGCAGGCTGGCTGAGGCCAGCTGTGTCTGTCCCTCCCGGCCGGTCTTGTCCGAACCGTGGTGCGCGCCCAGCCGGGGCAGAGCCAGCGGCTGCAGCGGGCTGCGCTGGGCCAGGATAGCCTTGCAGTATTCAATTCCCAGAATATTGTTGGGACGGGAGAGCAAGTCCCCCAGTCCCGGGGCCAGTTCCTCCGCAGCCTTGGCCCGGGCTGCCGCAAAGGTCAGTCCCTGCTTCAGATATCCCCGCAGGCGGGCCGCCAGGTCCGGCACCGACAGCAGCCGGGCAGCCTGCAGCAGTCGGTCTGCGTCCGGGTCCTCCGCACCGAAGGCCAGGGTATCACACCCCAGGGCGGTGAGCAGGGCCACCCCCGCCGCGCCGAAAGCTTCAGCTCCGGCATTGGCATAGGGCGCGGGCAATGCCACCACCAGGTCGGCGCCCCCCAGC
>CAUEKL010000121.1 GCA_959018215.1 uncultured Gemmiger sp. | reverse complement strand
CCCCTGGACCAGTGGGCCGCCGCTGCGGACAAGGCCGCCCAGGGCGGCCTTGTCCGCAGCGGCGGCCCACTGGTCCAGGGGCGCATCCAGAGGCAGGAAGTGCACCAGGTCGGTGACGGCGCCGTCGTCCGGCACGTTGGTGGAGGCCAGGCAGGGGGTGCCGCAGCCCTGGGCTTCCACCAGGGTGATGGGGCTGCCCTCAAAGTTGCTGGGCAGCAAAAACAGGTCGAAGGCGTTCATGAAGGCGGGAATGTCCTCCTGCACGCCGGTCTGGGTGACCCTGCCGGCCAGGCCCAGGCGGGCGATCTTTTCGTCGATGGCTTTCTGGTCCTCGCCCCCGCCCACCATCATCAGCTGCCAGCGGTCGTCGGCTTTGGCCATGGCGGCAAAGACATCCAGCAGGAACAGCAGGTTCTTCTGGTGGTTGTACCGCCCCACAAAGCCGCACAGACGGGCGGAGTCGGGGATGTGATACTGGGCCCGCACCCGGTTCCGGGCGGCCTCATCGGGATGGAACCGTCCCTTGTCCACCGCGTTGCAGGCCACCGTGAAGTTGGTTTTCCGGTCGATGTGGTCCCCGAATACGAACCGTCCCGCCGCCACCCCGCAGCCCAGGAACCAGTGGGCGGTACACTGATACAGCCCGTGGGCCATCCGCCAGACCAGGGTCATGGGCGGGTAGACGATGTGGCTGTGCACGATGAGCTTGGCCCCCGGGCAGTACAGCCGGATGAGCACACAGGCCAGGGCGTTGACCTTGCTGGCCGTGTGCAGGTGTACGATATCATACCCCTTGTGGGTGCGCAGAAATTTGGCCAGTACAGGCAGACGCTTTTTGTCGTCGTCCGGGATGGAGTACCAGTGCACGCCGTGGGCTTCCAGGGCGGGGCCGGTGCTTTGCTGGTTGGGCGGGCAGGGGCCTGCCAGCAGGTCCACCTGGTAGGTCCGGGTATCCATGTGGAGCAGCAGGTTCTGGATATACCGCTGCACCCCGCTCTGGATGCCCAGATTGTTGCCGATCATCAGGATGCGCATGAAACTCTCCTTTGGGATGTGTTTACCAGTAGCTGCCGCCCTCCACCTTTTCCTTGGCGGCGGGCTGTTCGGCGGGCAGGGGCCGCACCCAGGCATCGTTGTACAGCTTGCCGATGACCGGGTGGTCGTCCCATCGCTTGCCCTTGATGCCGAAAAGCAGCTGGGTGGCCCCGCTCATCTGGACGGCCATGTGGCCGGTGTCCCGGGCGTGGGCGGCCAGAGGCAGGCCGTAAGCCCCCGCCCCGATGAGGGCCACCTCATAGTCGGCGGCGTCCATCCGGGCTTCCATGGCGGCCAGGGCGTCGAACCAGGACGCATACCCGGTGTCCTGCCCGGCCAGGCCCTGCACCGCCTGCACCACGGTCAGGGAGGCGAATTCCGGCAGAATGTGGGTGCCGGGGAAAAGGGCTTCCCGCTTTTGGTACTGGGACAGGATACTCTGTTTGAAAGGATGCACCACCAGCACCTTTTTGCCGGCCAGGGCGGCGCTCCAGGGGTCTTGGTGGTAGTAGGGTTCCAGGGCCCGCAGCCGGGTGAAGGCAGTGTGGGTGCAGCCCCGGATGACCTGCCGCTCCGCTCCCACGTCCCACAAGGCCAGCAGGTCGGCCTGTTGGGCGCAGCGGATGTATGTTTCGCAGAAGCGGCGCAGGGGTTCGTCGTCGGTGGGAAAGACCCCGGACAGATCCCGGATCTCCCGCCGGATACGGTCGGAAAAAGTCTTGCCGCCGGTTTGCAGGTATTCGGCCACGGTGCGCATCTCGGTGGCGCCGCAGCGGCCGAAGCAGAAGGGCTTGCCCTGTTCCAGGGCTTCCTTGGCCAGCCGGTTGCCTTCGGCAGCGGGCAGCACGGTCACCCCCCGGTATTTCCAGCCGAACCGGGCGGATTTGACCAGGTTGCGGGCCAGTTCCAGAAGCTTGCCGTCATTGTCCATCCCGGGTGACCCCCTTCTCTTTCAGCATGGCCAGCACGGTGCGGGCGCTGTTGTCCCACAAGAAATGTTCCCGGATGCGCTGCTTGGCGGCCAGGCCCATGGCCGGGTTGCAGGCGGCGGCTTCCACCCCGGCGGCAAAGACTTCCGCATTGCCGTCCAGCAGCAGGCCGCTGATGCCGTCCTCGATGATCTGGTCGGGACCGGGGGCATGGCGGGCCACCGGCACACAGCCCGCGTACATGGCTTCCAGCAGGCTCATACCGAAAATTTCATGGTCGTTGAAGTTCACGAACACGTCGCAGGCGTGGTAGTAGGCATGTACCTGGGTGTTGGGCACGCTGGGGATGTGCACCCAGCGGTGGGCCAGCCCGGCGGCCTGCATCTCCCCTTTCAGGGTCTCCGCCAAAGCCCCGTTGCCGATGACCACCGCCTGCCAGTTTTCCGGCAGGGCAGCCAGCAGCGGTACCAGGTCCAGGGGGCGCTTGTAGGTGTCCAGACGCCCCACAAAGAGGAGAATCTGGGCGTCCGGGTCCAGGCCCAGCTGTTCCCGCAGTTCCGGTTTGGTGCCCGTCACTTCGGGGATGATGGCGGTGTCCAGTCCCACCGGCAGCACCCCGGCACAGGGCACGCCCAGCTCTTCCAGGGTGTTCTGCACCGCCAGGGTCTTGGCGTAGGTGGGGGTTTTGCGGTAGATGGCCAGATTGCGGCGGCAGAGCAGGTCCATCACCGCCCGCACCAGAGGGTTGTGGGCGTCGGAGCGCACTGCCCCCAGCTGGCTGTAGAAGAAGATGCCGTGCTCCTGACAGAAGCGGTACAGCCCCGGCACCCCCAGAGAGTTGTCCCCCATCACATGGACGGCGTCTACCTGTTCGTCCAGCAGGGGCTGCCAGGTGGAATAAAAGGCGTGGACCCGCCAGGCCTTGGCGGGCACATACAGGATCTTGACGCCCGGGGCGGGTTCCTCGGCCTCGATGGCATCGGCCCCCACCGCCGGATAAAGGACCACAGCCCGGCAGCCCTGGGCGGCCAGAGCCCGGGCCAGGCCCACTTCCTGGCGGTTATAGGCACCTTTTTTACCCGAAGCCCCGCAGTACAGCTGGGGAATGGCGATGGTCAGCATGGCGTTACATCCTCCTGTTTGGGCGCGGGGATGGGCCCGACTTTGGCCAGATACCGCGCGTCGATCACCTCGATTTCCTCGTCCCGGCAATAGGTGTGGATGCCGATGACCGAGGCCGGGTCCAGTCCCTCAATACAGACATTGCCGGGCATGGCGGCGCACAGGGGGAACTCCTTTTCCCCCCGGCGGTTCCAGAACTGGAGATACACCCCGTAGTCCACCTTGGTGCTCACCTGGGCGGGACGCACCGTCTGCCCGGCCCACCGGAACAAAGGCCCGGCGTTGCGGGCGCCCAGGTCGTAATTGCGGTTTTCCAGGCCGAAGGTCTCGTCCTCCTCCAGCACAAAGCCCCCCTCCTCCCGGCGCAGCTCATACCGGCGGTAGCGGGTATACAGACCGTTGTCCGCCTTGACCTGGCTGCAGAGCAGGGCCAGCCCGCCGGGACGGATGTCCAGCAGGATGGTGTCGGCCAGTTCCTTGTCCCCGGTCAGGAAGGAAGCGGCCAGTTCCCATTCGTCGGGGAAGTGTTTGCACCGGTAGAGGTTCAGGCTGTGGTTGGTGCCGGTCTCGGGGATCATCCAGATCTCCCGGTTCCAGCTGAACACGGTGGGAAAGGAGAGGTGGAATTTTTCGCTCAGCACCGTCCGGGGTTCCCCGGGCCGGCGGGGGTCGGTGAGGTCGAGCACCGCGATATCCCCCTTGCCTTTGGCCATATCAAAGGCTTCGCAGAAGAGCCAGCGCTTGCCCTCATGATGAAAGAGCAGCGGGTCGGCGTACCAGGTGCCGGGCTTGCCGGGCAAAGGGGTATAGGCGTGCTCCTCCCCCAAGGCGGGCAGAGGGTCACACCCCGGGGCGGTGGGCACCGGGCGCAGAGCGATGGTGTAGATTTCCTTCCAACCGGCCAGTTTTTTGACCAGGCGCGCCGGAGGCATATGCAAAGCGCGGTAGAGCTGATTCATGCAGAATTCTCCTTATGGCAGCGCGTTCGTCCCGTCCAGGACGGCGCGGTAAATTTCCATGAGACGGCGATAATTTTCTTCCGGTCCGAAGGCGGCCAGGGCCGCGGCGCGGACGGCGGCCAGATCGGCGGTCTGGCCCAGGGCGGGCAGGGCCCGGACGGCGTCGGCCAGGGCGTCCGGGTCTCCGGGGGCAAAGCGCAGACCGTCCACCCCGGGGCGGACCATGGCCCCCACATTGCCCAGATCACTGGCGATCACCAGGGTGCCCATCACATGGGCTTCCGCCGGGACCAGAGCGAAGCTTTCATAGCACAGACTGGGGGCCAGTACGGCCCGGCTTTGTCCGAACAGAGTGTGCAACTCTTCTCTGGGCAGGCGGCCCAGCAGCCGGACCTTGGGCACCGCCTGCTGCCGGACCCAGTCTTCCAGAGGACCGCTGCCCACCAGCAGCAGGTCCGGGGCATCGGGGTCCTGGGCCAGGCGCTTCCAGCCTTCCACGGCGGTGCGCAGGCCCTTGAGTTCCTCCAGCCGCCCGGCAAAGACGATCTGGTTTTTCCGGTCCGCCCATGGCAAGACCGGGGGCAAGGCTTCCCCCGTGGCGGCGGTGTTGGGCCGCACAAAGAGGCGTTTTGGGTCGAAGACCCGGTGCAGGGTGTTGAATTCCAGCAATTTCTGTTTGTCAAAGTCGGTGAGGGTGATGAGGTTCACCCAGCGGTAGGTGCCCAGCAGCCGGTGGAAGGCATACACAAAAGCGCAGACGGCGCTCTGGGCCAGGCTGTCCCGGTAGCAGCGGTGGCACACCGCCTGCCAGAGGCCGCCACGGCGGCGGGGGCAGTCCTCACAGACCTTGCCCTGGCGCAGCAGCACCCCGTTGGGGCAGAAGATCCGGAAATTGTGCAGCGTCTGCACCACCGGCACCCCCAGGGAGCGGGCGGCCCAGAACACCGACGGGCTGACGGTGAGCAGGGTGTTGTGCACATGCACAATGTCGATGTGGTGCCGGCGGATGAGGGCGCGTACCTCCCGCCAGGTTTTCCAGCTGAACACCGCCTCCAGACCCATGGCCAGGGCCCCGCCCTCATTGGTGCGCTCATAGGTGAATACCTGGTGGCCGTGGCTTTCCAGCAGGGCGCGCTCGTCCGCAAAGACGGCGTCCTCGCCCCCGGGCAGGCGGTAATGGCAATGGACCAGCAGGATCTTGCAGCTTGTTTTTTCCACCGTCAACCCTCCAACCCGTATAATTCGGCATTTTATCTATTATACCCCGTACGGCGATAAAAGGAAAGAGAAAGCGGGGATTTTACCCCCCTTGGATTTGTGGGGGCATGAGAAGACGTAAAGTCCTGCCGCCTCCAACAGAAAACCCCCGCACTGCCGAAAAAGCGGTGCGGGGGCGACTTTGTTTTATGCAGGCAGGGGAATCAGCTGAACATGTTGATCAGGATACCGGCCGCCACAGCGGAACCGATGACGCCGGCCACGTTGGGGCCCATGGCGTGCATCAGCAGATAGTTGCGGGGGTTGTACTCCTGGCCAACCTTCTGGGAAACACGGGCGGCCATGGGCACGGCGGAAACACCGGCAGAGCCGATGAGGGGGTTGATCTTACCATGGGTGGCGGCACACATGACCTTGCCCAGCAGCACACCGCCGGCGGTACCCACACCGAAGGCGATGACGCCCAGAACGATGATCTCCACCGTCTGGACGTTCAGGAAGGTGGACGCGTTGGTGGTGCAGCCCACGCTGAAGCCCAGGAAGATGGTGATGATGTTCATCAGTTCATTGCCGGCGGTCTTGGTGATACGCTCCACCACGCCGGATTCCTTCATCAGGTTGCCCATCATCAGGCAGCCCACCAGAATGGCCGCGTCAGGCAGGGTCAGGCTGACGATGATGGTGACCATGATGGGGAAGATGATCTTTTCGGTCTTGGAGACCCGGCGCGGGGGCTCCATAACGATCTGACGTTCCTTTTCGGTGGTCAGAGCGCGCATGATGGGCGGCTGGATAACCGGCACCAGCGCCATGTAGCAGTAGGCTGCCACCGCGATGGAGCCCAGCAGGTGGGGAGCCAGCTTGGTGGTGGTAAAGATAGCCGTGGGGCCGTCGGCGCCGCCGATGATGCCGATGGAGGCAGCTTCGGGGCCGGTGAAGCCCAGCAGCTTGGCGCCCAGATAAGTAAAGAAGATGCCCAGCTGGGCAGCAGCGCCCAGCAGAAGGCTGGACGGACGGGCGATCAGGGGTTCAAAGTCGGTCATGGTGCCGATGCCCAGGAAGATCAGGGGCGGATAGATGCCCAGCTTGACGCCCAGGTAGATATAGTCGGCCATGCCGCCGGAACTGCCCAGCAGTTCCCAGTTGATGTGGTTGGTCTCGTTCAGGAAGATCTCCATATGGAACAGACCGTCCAGAGGCAGGTTGGTCATCAGCATGCCGAAGCCGATGGGCAGCAGCAGCAGGGGTTCGAACTGTTTGACAATGGCCAGGTACAGCAGCACACAGGCCACCACCAGCATGACGGCGTACTTCCAGCCGCCTTCCGCAAAAAAGATCTGGGCCCAGCCGGAGTTGGCGAAGATTTCCGAAATATTCTGAATAATGCTCATATGCTCACCTCACCCTTCATGCCAGGAACGGCGTGGTGTTGGCCACAACACCGGCATCGCCCCAATTGCCCCGGCGGGAACCGGCGGCAGGCGCGCGGCGCACGGCACGGATGACACCGCCGCCTTCGGTGCAGGCAACGGCGGCCGCAATGGCAGCCACCACCTCAGCGGGGATACCGGCTTCCACTGCGGGAGCGGCGGGAGCGGGCGCCGGACGGCGAGCCGGCGCAGCGGGCTTGGGTGCGGCGGGTTTGGGAGCCGCGGGCTTCTCGGCCCGGTCCATCATCTTGCCTTCCAGCGTGATGATGAGGCAC
>CAUEKL010000120.1 GCA_959018215.1 uncultured Gemmiger sp. | reverse complement strand
TCGCCACCTACTGCTTGGGAAGCAGTCACTCTACCGGATGAGCTAATCCCGCATCGGTAAAATCGATTATACCAAACCGATGCGGATTTGTCAAGCTATCCCCGGCGCGAATCAGACGCGGTCCTTGTACAGTTCGGCCAGGTTGACCAACACGTCGGTAGCCTGGTCCATCTTCTCCACCGTGATGCACTCGAAGGGGCCGTGGAAGTTGAAACCGCCGGTGCCCAGGTTCGGGCAGGGCAGCCCCTTGTAGGACAGGGTCGCACCGTCGGTACCGCCGCGCACCGGCGCCTCCACCGGCTCCAGACCGGCGGCACGGATGGCCTTGCGGGCATTTTCGATCAGGTGAAAGTGCGGCTTGATCTGCTCCACCATGTTGCGGTAGCTGTCCTTCAGGTCCAGTTCCACCGTACCGGCACCGTACTTTTCGTTCAGGCAGTCGGCAATGTGCTGCATCTGGGACTTGCGTGCTTCAAACCGGGCGGCGTCATGATCACGCACAATATAACCCAGCTTGGCTTCGGTCACATCGCCCACCATGCTGCACAGGTGGAAGAATCCCTCATACCCTTCGGTGTGTTCCGGGCGGGAGAAGGCGGGCAGCGCACCATGATATTCCATGGCAATGTTCTGGGCGTTGCGCATGGTGTTCTTGGCACTGCCGGGGTGAACGGAGAAGCCGTGCACCGTCACCACCGCACCGGCGGCGTTGAAGTTTTCGTAGTTGATCTCGCCCACGTCGTCGCCGTCCACGGTGTACGCCCATTCGGCACCAAAGCCCTTGACATCGAACAGGTCGGCACCCTGGCCCACCTCCTCATCGGGAGTGAAGGCAATGCAGATCTTGCCGTGGGGACGGTTTTCGCTCTGCAGCCGTTCCACCATGGTCATGATCTCGGCAACGCCCGCCTTGTCGTCGGCCCCCAGCAGGGTGGTACCGTCGGCCGTGATGAGGGTCTGGCCCTTCATGGAAGCCAGGAAGGGAAACTCGCTCACATGCATCACATCGCCGGTGGCAGGCAGGGTCACGTCGCCGCCGTCGTAGTTTTCATGCAGCTGCGGATGGACGTTCTCGCCGGAAGCATCCGGGGCGGTGTCCATATGGGCGATGAAGCCCAGCCCGGGAGCCTGCTCATACCCGGCCGTGGCGGGCAGAGTGGCATACACATAACCGTGTTCATCCACCCGGGCGTCGGACAGGCCCAGGTCCAGCAGTTCCTGTTTCAGGATGTTGGCCAGATCCAGCTGCCGGGCGGTGGTGGGATGGTTGGTGCTGTCCGGGTCGGAGGTGGTATACACCTGCGCGTAACGCAGGAAGCGTTCATAAGCACGCATAAACGATATCTCCTTTATTCTTGTACTTTCTAAACCGCTGACATTGTAGCACAAAAAGAAGCATTTTCCAAGACGGGGGCCTTTTCAAGGCAGCACTTTTATGATAGAATTATGAAGATTATAAAGGCGATTTATGCCGTATGGCAATGATAAATCCATCAATTACTACAGGAGGCCTATCATGGCAGACACGATTTTTAAGGGCAAGACTCTGTTGATTACCGGCGGTACGGGCAGCTTCGGGCATACCGTCCTCAAGCATTTCCTGACCACCGATATCGGTGAGATCCGCATCTTCTCCCGCGATGAGAAGAAGCAGGACGACATGCGCCATGAGCTGCAGGCCCACTACCCTGAACACTATGAAAAGGTCAAGTTCTACATTGGCGATGTACGCAACATCCAGAGCCTGCGGGACGTGATGCCGGGCGTCAACTATATCTTCCACGCTGCCGCCCTCAAGCAGGTTCCCTCCTGCGAGTTCTTCCCCATGGAAGCGGTGCGCACCAACATCGAAGGCACCGACAACATGCTGCATGCCGCCATTGAGTCCAACGTGGAACGGGTCGTCTGCCTGTCCACCGACAAGGCCGCCTATCCCATCAATGCCATGGGCATCTCCAAGGCCATGATGGAACACGTCATCACCGCCAACGCCCGGGTGTCCGCCCAGCGGGGCGGGCCGGTCATCTGCTGCACCCGCTACGGCAACGTCATGGCCAGCCGCGGCTCGGTCATTCCCCTGTTTGTGGAGCAGATCCGTTCCGGCAACCCCATCACCATCACCGACCCCAACATGACCCGCTTCCTGATGAATCTGGACGAGGCTGTGGATCTGGTCATGTTCGCCTTTGAGCATGCCCGTCCCGGCGACCTGTTCATCCAGAAGTCCGACGCCTCCACCATCGGTGATCTGGCCAAGGCTGTGCAGACCCTGTTCGGCGACACCGGCACCCGTATCATCGGCACCCGCCACGGCGAAAAGCTGTACGAGACCCTGATGACCAAGGAAGAACGCACCCGCAGTGAGGACATGGGCGGTTACTTCCGTGTTTCGGCCGACAACCGCGACCTGAACTATGACAAGTACTTCATCAAGGGCGAAGTTCACACCCAGGCGGACGAGGATTACACCAGCCATAACACCCGCCGCCTGAATGTGGAAGAAACCATCGCCAAGATCAAGACCACCGATTATATCAAAGAGGAGCTGGCCAAAGATGGCAAGTGCTGAGTTTGACAAGCAGTCCCCCATTCTGATCACCGGGTCCGGCGGCTTTGTGGGCCGCAACCTGGTGGCTACTCTGCAAACCAGGGGGTATACCGACCTGATGCTGTTCGAGAAGGACGATACCCCCGAAACCCTGGCGGACTACTGCCGCCGGGCCGCCTTTGTGGTGCACCTGGCCGGCATCAACCGTCCCAAGGACCCCAGCGAGTTCTATTCCGGCAACGCCGGGCTCACCGACACTATGCTGGCTTTGCTGGAAGAGGCGGGAAGCCGGGCTCCGGTGCTGGTGACCTCCAGCATCCAGGCCGCTCTGGACAACGACTACGGCAAGAGCAAGCTGCAGGCTGAGCAGGCTATCTTTGCCCACGGGCAGCGCACCGGCGCGCCGGTGTTTGTCTTCCGGATGGAAGGGGTTTTCGGCAAGTGGTGCCGTCCCAACTACAACAGCGTGGTGGCCACCTTCTGCCACAATGTGGCCCATGGCCTGCCCATCCAGGTACGGGACCCGGCCTATTCCCTGCCGCTGGTCTACATTGACGATGTGGTGGCCTGCATTCTGGACGCCATGGAAAAGGGCGAGGCAATCCGGGACGAAGAGGGCATCTGCCGTATTCATCCGGTGCACACCGTCACCCTGGGACAGCTGGCCGAAACCATCCAGAACTTTGCCAAGGCCCGGGGCGGCAAGGCTGCCCAGGCCCTGGGCACCGACGGCCTGCCCACCCTGGAAGTCCCCGACCTGGCCGCAGACAGCTTTACCAAAAAGCTGTACTCCACCTACCTCTCCTATCTGCCCACCGATGAATTTGCCTACGACCTGAACATGCACTGCGACAACCGCGGCAGTTTTACCGAGTTTCTCCGCACACCGGAGCGGGGTCAGGTCAGCGTGAACATCTCCCGGCCCGGCATCGTCAAGGGCAACCACTGGCATCACACCAAGAATGAGAAGTTCCTGGTGGTCAAGGGCGAGGGGATCATCCGGTTCCGGCAGATTTTCTCCGACGAGGTTATCGAGTACCATGTCAGCGGCGAAAAGCTGCAGGTGGTGGATATTCCCTGCGGCTACACCCACAACATTGAAAATGTGGGCGACGGCGAAATGGTCACCGTGATGTGGGCCAACGAAGCCTTTGACCCGGAGCATCCGGACACCTTTGCCATGCAGGTGTGATCCTCTTACTTTATATAGAAGGATGTTGTGTATGAACAAGCTGAAGCTGATGACCATCATCGGCACCCGGCCGGAGATCATCCGGCTGAGCGCCGTCATCAAGAAGTGCGATAAATACTTTGACCAGATTCTGGTGCACACGGGGCAGAACTACGACTACACCCTGAACCAGATCTTCTTTGAGGACCTGGGGCTGCGTGCACCGGATTTCTATCTGGACGCCGTGGGCAAGGACCTGGGCGAGACCATCGGCAACATCATTGCCAAGAGCTACGCCCTGATGGTGGAGCAGAAGCCGGA
Organism: uncultured Gemmiger sp.; assembly: GCA_959018215.1. Taxonomy (GTDB): domain Bacteria; phylum Bacillota; class Clostridia; order Oscillospirales; family Ruminococcaceae; genus Gemmiger. The sequence goes on along the minus strand of CAUEKL010000120.1, from coordinate 2,963 downwards.
CGCTTTGCTGATTCTGGGCGACACCAACAGCTGTCTGTCCGCCATCGGCGCCAAGCGGCTGCACATTCCCATCTTCCACATGGAAGCCGGCAACCGCTGCTTTGACGAGTGCCTGCCCGAAGAGACCAACCGCCGCATTGTGGACCACATTGCGGACGTGAACATGTGCTATTCCGAGCATGCCCGCCGGTATCTGAACGCCGAGGGTACCGCCAAGGAGCGGACCTTTGTCACCGGCAGCCCCATGGCCGAAGTGCTGCACGCCAACCTGGAGCGCATCGAAGCTTCCGACGTGCTGGAGCGTCTGGGCCTGGAACCCCGGCATTACATCCTGCTTTCGGCCCACCGGGAGGAGAACATCGACACCGACCAGAATTTCATCGACCTGTTCACCTCCATCAATCATCTGGCCGAGACCTACGATATGCCCATCCTCTATTCCTGCCATCCCCGCAGCCGCAAGCGCCTGGATGCCATGGGATTTTCTCTGGACTCCCGGGTCAAGCTGCATGAGCCGCTGGGCTTCCACGACTACAACCACCTGCAGATGAATGCTTTCTGCGTGGTGAGCGATTCCGGCACCCTGCCGGAGGAATCCAGCTTCTTCCTGAGCGTGGGGCATCCCTTCCCTGCCGTCTGCATCCGCACCTCCACCGAGCGCCCCGAAGCTCTGGACAAGGGCTGCTTTGTGCTGGCCGGTATCCGGGAAGGCGGCGTGGAACAGGCCGTGGCCACCGCCGTGGCCATGAACGCCAACGGCGACAACGGCATTCCCGTCCCCTATTACACCGAGGACGTTTCCAACAAGGTTGTCAAGATCATCCAGAGCTACACCGGCGTTGTGAACAAGATGGTGTGGCGCAAACAATAAGGAAAGGGCGTGGGCACCCCCGATGCCGAAAAAGCGAATTCTGGTTGTGACCCAGCACTTCTGGCCGGAAAACTTCCGCATCAACGATATTGTGGAAGGGTTCCTGGCTGACGGGCTGGAGGTGGATGTGCTGTGCGGTCTGCCCAACTACCCCAAGGGCGAATGGTTCGACGGCTACGGTCCCCACGGTCCCTTTGAGGAATACTACAAAACCGCACAGGTGTTCCGGGCAAAAGAAATTCCCCGCCGGGGCAACACCAGCGTGAACATCTTCCTCAATTATGTAAGCTGGCCCCTGTATGCGGCGGGCAACCTGCACCGGCTGCCCGGCGGGTATGACGCGGTGTTCTGCTTCAACACCAGCCCGGTGCTCATGTGCTGGCCGGCCATCCGGTATGCACGGCGGCATCACATTCCGCTGACCAACTATGTGCTGGATATCTGGCCGGAAAATCTGTACAGCGTTCTGCCGGTACACAACAAACTTTTGCGGGGCATTGCCCAGGGAGTGAGCGACTGGCTGTACAAGCGCTGTGACCGGCTGATTGCCATGAGCGATCTTTTGCAGCAGCGGCTGATTCAGCGCACCGGCAAAAGTCCCGCACAGGTAGCGGTCATTCCCCAGTACTGCGAGGATTTTTACGCCCATCCCCTGTATGATGCGGAGCTGCACAAGCAGTTTGACGGGCGGTTCAATCTGGTGTTCACCGGCACCTTCACCCCGGCCCAGAGCCTGGAAACGGTGATCGAAGCCGTCGGCCTTGCCCGCCGGAAGGGTGCGGACCAGCTGCATCTGCTGCTGGTGGGCGACGGCATGAGCCGGGCGGCGCTGGAACAGTTCGTGAATGACCACGGCGCCCGGGACTATGTTACATTTTACGGCAGCGTGCCCGCGACGGATATTCCCCGCTTTACCGAACTGGCGGATGCCCTGATTGTATCCCTGTCCGACTCCCCCGACCTGGGGCTGACTGTACCTGCCAAGGTGGCCAGCTACATGGCCGCCGGCAAGCCGGTGCTGGCCAGCATGGACGGGGCCGGCTTTGCCGCAGTGCAGGCAGCGGGCGGGCTTTCCAGCCCGGCCTGCGACGCCCCGGCTCTGGCTGCCAGTCTGAACCGGCTGTACGCCATGAATGCTGAAGAGCGTGCCGCCATGGGAGCGAAGGCCAAAGAGTATTATCTGGCCCATTACCGCCGGGCCCAGCTGCTGCGCCGGCTGGAGGATTTTATTCTGACCCCGACGGTGTAAACCGTGATTCCGGACCCTGCCTGCGGCAGTGTGCCCGATATAAACATGAGGTGTTGTTTTGCAAACCAAGGCCAAGATCCTGGTGTTGATCCCCTGCTACAATGAGGAGGCCAACATCGTCAAGACTGTGGAACGCCTGCGGGAGCTCTGCCCCGGGGTGGATTATCTGGTCATCAACGACTGTTCCACCGACCGCAGCGCCGCCCTGCTGAAAGAGCACGGATATGAATATCTGGACCTGCCGGTGAATCTGGGGATCGGCGGCGGCATCCAGTGCGGCTATGTGTACGCTGCCGCCAACGACTACGACGTAACTGTACAGATGGATGGCGACGGCCAGCACGACCCCGCCTATCTGCGGGACATTGTCGCCCCGGTGCTGAACGGTGAACTGGACATGTGCATCGGCAGCCGGTTTATCCGGCATGAAGGGTTCCAGACCAGCTTCATGCGCCGGGTGGGCATCCGGTTCCTCAGTGCCATGATCTTTTTGCTGTGCGGGCAGCGGGTACTGGATGTGACCAGCGGATTCCGCGCCACCGGACGGGCCATGACTGAATATTTTGCCCGGAACTACGCGGCTGATTATCCCGAACCGGAAGCCATCCTGGCCGCCAGCCTGGCCGGGTTCCGGGTAGGAGAAGCCCCGGTGGTCATGCACGAACGCCAGGGCGGCGTGTCCAGCATTTCCAGCTTCAAGAGCGCGTACTACATGATCAAGGTCTCCCTTTCGCTGATCATCGACCGCCTTTCCATCAAGAAGGTCCACCATCGGTCGTAACGTTTTCTGCGGCTTGGACACTACTATTTTGAGGGGTGACCCCATGTCAGTAGAAGTTCAGG
>CAUEKL010000119.1 GCA_959018215.1 uncultured Gemmiger sp. | reverse complement strand
GTGTGCGCCTGAGCCGGTTCGTGGAGGCAGTCACTACCGATATGCCCCGGGGGCTGATGTACAAAAGCTTCCGCAACAAGCGCATCAAGGTCAACGGCAAGCGAGGAGAGCCGGACACCCGGCTGCAGACCGGGGATATCATTGAAATGTACATTAATGATGAGTTCTTCCCTGTTGTGCCGGTAACCAGCGTGAAAAAGCCGCCCCGCCGTCAGCCGCCGGTCACCGTTGTGTATGAGGACGAGGACATTGCGGTGCTGTACAAACCTGCGCATCTTTTGTGTCACAGCGACCGCACCGGTGACCCCAATCTGGTGGATGCTTTCACAGCCCGGCTCATCGAAGAAGGCAAATACGACCCCAAAGCAGAGAACCGGTTCGCCCCCGCCCTGTGCAACCGATTGGACCGGGGCACCGAGGGTCTGGTCATTGCCGCCAAGAGCTACACCGCCTTGCGGGATATGAACGAGATCATCCGGGAGGACTGGCTGAAGAAGGAATACCTGACCATCACCATCGGCACCCCACCCGCCGGGCGTCACGTTGCCTGGCTGCAGCACAGTGAAAAGGGCAACAAGGTAAAGGTCCACGCCCATGAATCCGAAGGATACAAGCAGATCATCACCGAGGTGACCCCTATCCGCTGCAACGGTCCCTTTACCTTGTGCCGTATCGGGCTGCTGACCGGGCGTACCCATCAGATCCGTGCTCATCTGGCATTTCTGGGCCATCCTGTTCTGGGGGATATCAAGTACGGTAACCGGACCATGAATGAACGGACCGGCTTCAAGACCCAGGCATTGTGTGCGCAGCGGCTGACCTTCGGGCGGATTCCCGAAGCCAACAGTCTGCATCGCCTTTCGGGTCAGGTCATCAAGCTGACCGATCCGGAGATCGTGCGCCGTTTTGATGCCCTTGCCCAGAACTGAATCCAGACACAAAAACAGACCGGGAGAACCCTTCCCGGTCTGTTTTGCTATGCTGGTTTCACACCGCCAGACGGTAGCCGATGCGGAATACCGTCTCGATACGTGCCTCCTGCCCCATTTTACGGCGCAGGTGCTGGATGTGCACGTCCAGGGTGCGGGTGCTGATGCCCGCCGGGTATCCCACCACGGCCAAAAGCTGGCCGCGCGTTACCGCTTTGCCGCGGTTGTTGCACAGAGTGTTCCAGAGCGCCTGCTCGCTGGGGGTCAGTCTTTTGCCGTTTGCCGAAGGCATGTTCATCCCTCCTCGTCTCCAAACTGAAGATACCGCTGCGGGTCCCACCCGCAGGTTTTGGCCATACGCTCCACCAGAGTCTGTCCGCTTTGCTGCAGGTCTTCCATCAGGAAATCATCCGCAATGTGCCCCTGATGCAGTACAATGGCCCGATCCAGAAAGTGCTCGATGTCGTCCAGATAGTGGGTGGTAATGAGGATGGTCTCCTCCCCGTGCAGCACAGCACTCATCAGCTTGATGAAATCCTTGCGGGTGAAGACATCCTTGCCCAGGAAAGGCTCATCCATCAGGTAATAGTCGGCACGCTTGGCAAACCCAGCCGCCAGCTCCACCCGGGCCTTCTGGCCGGTGGAAAGCCGTGCGATTTTTACGTCCTCCGGCAGCTGGAAAAAGGCCAGGAAGTCCCGGTAGCGCTTGGGATCAAAGGCGCTGTGCAGATCTTCCAGAAAAGCTCCGTACTCTCCCACCGTCAGCTGGGGGTAATAACTGCCCTCTCCCGTTATGTAGCTGATGCGCTCGTATTGTCTGGCGGCCGGTTTGCCGTCAAACAGGGCAGTCCCGGCTTTGGGCGGCAAAAGCCCCGCCATAGCCCGCAGCAGAGTGGTTTTTCCGGCGCCATTATCCCCGAGTACCCCCACAATCTGCCCATCCGGTACCGAAAAGCTGGTGGGATACAGTCCCACGCGGGTACGACCGCGGCGCCACGTCTTTTCCAGATTCTTTACTTCGATCATAGGTCACCCCTCCTGTACTTGCTGGGGAAAAATCGTGTAGCAATCCCGGTTTGCAGATAACAATTCCCCGGCCAGCCCATAATAGAGCGAAGCCGTATTATCAACAGAGCGGCCCCAGATTCTGTCCACACCGGTATCCAGCAATCCATCGTATACCACGGTTCGTTCATTCAGGTCATAGACCTGGAGCCGGTAGCCAATGGGATAATAAACCGTCTCTTCTCCGCGAAGAGAGCTTTTTCGCTGTATTTCGTTTTCTTCACGCCCCAAAAACAGCACGCAGCGGCCATCCTCACTGCGCTGGATCACAGTGTTACCAGGCAGCTTGCTCCCATCCCGCAGGACATCTCCCGGCAGGTTGAGATATTCCAACCCATCGGAATCATTTGTCCCGAACAGGACGACCCGCCAATCTGCTCCTCGCTGCAGCCCTATGATAAAGCAGCACTGATCAGCCTGTTGGGTACAGACTTGACTATGAGAAATCTCTTCCCCGCCATTTTCGGCAATCAACGCCTGCTGTACGCAGACCGCGTTTTCATCCACCATATCAAAGCGGACGGCACCTTGTGTATCCTGATACAGTATCCCCAGGTACTGACCCAAGGTGACACACTCCAGAAGTGAATCGAGATTCTGCGGTACATAAAACAATTCTACGCTGCCGTATTCCGTGGTTTTGCTCAGTACATCGGTCTGAAAGTCCCCGTACTGTACCGTGCCATCCCGGGGCAATGCCTGTATTTCCTCCTCATTGAGGCTTTGCGTCACCCGCCAGATCCCGGGCCGGTAAAAAACCGATTCCCTGTTCAGCCCGATCATCCAGGAATCTTTCCAACGTGCCTGGATGGTATCCGTCCACTGGGGATAGGTTTGCTGCGCAATGCCGGAAGCTTCCCAGTCCATCCCGCTCCACAAGCTGGGATAGGATACCACGTCCACCGGCTCATCCACCGGATAATCCGCTATGTGAAGGCGCAGGGATGTATGATCCGGCAGGGTAATCTCCCGCATCACCCAAAGGTTGCGTGCTTTGGAAGTGGCGGTGTTCCCGCTGAAGGAAGCATTTCGGTTCACCGCGTCCCGTTCTTCCGGAGCAACAGCAATGAGATTGGAATCTTTCGAGAAATCGTCCGGCAGACTGACATTTTCCGGCAGCTGAACCTGTTCCGGCATAACCTTGGAGAAAATCCGGCCATTATCCAGGGAAAAATAGGTGATCGCCTTTTCGGCCTGGAATTGTGTATATCCGAAAAGATGAAATCCCTGCAACACCTGGCGGTCTCCGGATTCATCAGCAAGGGTTGTCTGCATATTGTGTAACCCGCTGACACGAGCCGCTGTTCCCAAGCCGAATGCAGCAATTGCGGCAGCCAAAAGAACAGCCAGGCTCCGGCCAGGGTGTCTTTGTGTACGCTTCATGGCTTGCCCTTTCTTCTTACAGAGATTCCGCGCGGCATAAAGCCCATGCGGTGCTGAGGATGTTCAAAAATGCCGGCAGAAGGGCTACGCCCCATAACAGAGCCGCCAGCAGGATCACGCCCGGGTCTTCTGGCCGGTATACCGTTATGTGATACTGGAAATACAGGGCTCCCGCCCCTACCCCCGCGGTAACCAGCGCCGCAAGCATGGACACAACACGCCGAAGCCCGCGGCAACAGGCAATGCAGGCAGACTGGACCGAAAGCAACAGCAGAAATCCAAGCAGCCACAACCAGCCTGTCACCTTGACGGGCAGAAGCAGCTGAAAAAGCGGATTGGCATTCATCTCGTTCGGCAGGCTGCCTGTCGGGATAGGACCTGTCGCCACATGCCCTGCCGCCATTGTGCTGAGTGCGGTTACCGGAAAATAGGATACAGCATACAGAACGACCTGCCAGGCCGAAAAAACAGCCAGCAGAACCAGGCACAGAATCATTTGCGCGGCAGGCAGCACCACACGGGGAAAGGGCATGGTATACATGGTATACATCGTGTGGGAACGGCCCCGGCTGCGGACGGCCATCGCCGCTGTAAGCACAACCAGATACAAGGAAATAAAGAACAATGGCATCTGGCCGCAGCGAAGAAACAGGTCCGCCATCTGGAAGCCGAACATTTTTTGGCTGGAGGCTGCCAGCAGCAGCAACACAACCTGCTGTATCCCATAGACGCCACACAACAGCGCAAATTGGTCTTTTATAAGATGCCAGTGCCATGCCATCAATCTTCCAACTTGTTTCATGCTGTCCCCTCCTCGGCCCGTTCCCAAGCCGACGTTACACGATAAAGCGAAACTTTCCGTCCGCCCCCGTAGACGCCGTTGAGCCAGAGCTCTTGTCTCCAGCGCTGTGTAATACCAAAATCAAGGCAGGCGGAAAGAGTTGGACGCTTGAGGTCCTGTGTATTGTATACATGAATATCCCATCCTGTCACGGCATTCATGAGGCTGGATACCTCCTGAGTCAAATTTTCTGCCCCGTTATAATATTCACACACTTCTGCCGGAACCCTTGCCATCAAAGACTGTCTGGTTTCGGTTACCGTCATCAGCCGGCTTCCATCCGCGCTGTACCCGGCGGCAATGGGGGCGGATGTTGCTGCAAAGTCAATGGCACACTGTGCTTCAATCGTTTGTTGGTTCATACGCAGAACGATTGCCTGTCCTGCACCGGTTTGGTCCACTACAATAAAGGAAATCTCATCCATGCGAAGGGGCGGAAGAACGACCACAGATTGGTACTCGGCCACACTTATGTCAAGAGGTAATTTTCCAATGGGGCTCCATTCGCCATCCAATAGACGCAGATTGATTTTGCCTGTTTCCTGCCGGGTCAAAATCCAATGCCCATCTCCTATGCGGGCATCTTCCCAGTTATCGCAGGAGATCAGGCTTTCCCCCGCATCCAAAGTGCAGACCTCTTCCACTGTGCCGTAGGGCTGATTTTCAGATGGGACCTTGAATCCCTGCACGGTTACAGCGGGTACGATTTTGGCCGTTGCTTCTGCCGTACAGAATTCCCGCACCAGATAGATCCCGCCGTTTTGGCCGTTGCCCGGACTGACATACAAACTCACCGGATCTTCCGCATCCAAAATGGTAACTTTTCGGATGCCGATATCGGCCGTTTCCAGCTCCGCAGCGTTCACCAAATATGGATAGGAATCCCGTGCCCTGCCGTTTTCATATAGTTCTGCGGTCACAGTAACAGCTTGCGGCAGCTGGACCTGTCCCAGGCTGAACCGGACAGAGAGATTTGTTCCGTCAAGCGTGTTCAATGTGTACATCTGGTTCAGCTGACCGGCCTGTGCGGTGTACTTCATCCCTTCATAGGAAGTGCGCAGAAAAAATGCTCCATACGAACCGCTGACATAGCCGCCCTCCGCCTGCTGGTCCATTCCGGCCAATTCATCATCCGGAACACAGAGCAGGCTTTGAGCCATAAGAGAGAGCCCATCCTCCTGTTTTGCCCGTAAATCGGGATGCTGATTTAATACTCCATCAGACAGGGTAAACTCCATGGCCGCGGATGCCGTCTGGCCCCAACTTCCTTCCAGGGTAAAGCCCTCCAACTCTGTGATATTCCCCGTTTTCAGCTGAAACCTGACCGCCTGACGGGGATAAGCCATGTGCAAGCAAACTTGCCCGCACAGCAGCACCGCCATTCCTGCCGCAAGGGTCCACAGGCAAGCCCGATAGGGGCGAACCAACTTGTTTCGTTTCATCCCCGGTCCCTCCTTTATGCAGCTGCTTCAGCACGATAGGAAGCCCAAAGGCCCCAAAGAATTTCTGCAAGGGCCACACCCGTTAATACAAGCAGAAAGGTTTCCATCCCTTTGCTTGTTTGGATCGACCGGCCAATTTGCTCCCAGGTGGTTCTCCCGGCCAGAACAGGATTGGCCAGCATGAACAGGGCAACTTGTTCCACCAGAACAATCACAACCGCCAGAATCCGTTTCCGGCCGGTATGCATGAGGGCCGAAGGCATCATAAAGGATGGAATCAAAAGCATTCCTGCGGTAAAGATCATTGCCGGGATACTGTTGGGAAGCATCGCCCGCAGAATACTGCATTCCGCCAGAGCCCACCAGATCCGTCCCTGCTCTGTCACTTCAAACAAAAAGTAACCGGCTGAGACACTGTCTTGCAGAGCAAGAATCGGTACGCAAAGCAGGATCAGCACAAGGGTCTGCACTGCCATACCCAGGACCATCCAGATGACACTGGACAGCGCACGCCCCAGCAGCAACTCCCGGCGGGACAGTGGTAAGGTAAACAGAGTATACGAGGTACGCGCCATGTGTGCAGCCCGTTCCTGCACAGCCTGTGCACAAGCCGGCAGCAGCAGATAGATTGCTGCTATCACCCACAGGACACCGGCAGCGTCCACCAGGTCACCATATAGCAAAGCAGACTGGTTTACGGATGCAGCCGCCACAAAAAGCAGCAGACATTCCGCAGCCGCCCCCAGTAGCAGCAAAAGTGCCACCGGGCCGCAGCCCATGCTCCAATTCCAGGCCGTATATTGTAACAGTCTCTTCATGAGGGCCTCCTATGTACTACTTATATAATACACTTATAGCTAAAAAATAGCGGTCACTCCTCACCCCACAGCTCGCTGATCAGGGCGATAACTTTGCGGTAAGAAAGGTTGTTTTCCTTGGCATCCGTTACGAATTGCTGCACCAACCCCCGGCTGAGTTCGTCTTCAATCCAACTGCGCAATTGCGGGGTCAAGTGTACGGTGCTCAGATTGTTACCCTGGGTCTGCACATACCCTTCCTCCGTCATCAGGCGGTAGGCTTTTTGGGCTGTGTTGGGATTGATCCCCGTCTGAGCTGCCAGTTCGCGGCGGCTGGGCATGGGCTCTCCATCTTCCACCAGCCCCAGCATAATCTGACGTTTCAGGTGTTCCGCAATCTGCTGATACACCGGTGATCGGTCATGAAAGTGCAGACCCTGAAAACTGACCACTTGCGGTTCCCTCCTTTGCTGTGTTCTTTAAGTGTATTATACCAGTAGTACACTCGTGATGCAAGAGAATCCGTCCATTTGAGATGTAAAGATTTTTACCGGTAAAAGCGCATAGCAAAAGGCCCCCGGATGAAAACCGGGGGCCTTAAAGA
>CAUEKL010000118.1 GCA_959018215.1 uncultured Gemmiger sp. | reverse complement strand
ACCCCCTGACCGATTCCGGTATCGAAAAGTTCAAGGCTGACTATATCAAGGTGTTCGGCGAGTGACCTCCCGGCCCCGAAAGCCACGTTCATACAACAAAAATGCCGCAACGATACGTTGCGGCATTTTTGCTGCAAAAAACAGGCACCTTTCCGGGAACAGCGGCGGCATCACAGCTCCAACACATCGTATTCATAATTTTATCACAATTCATGCTGTAAAAAGACAATTCGTGCTGAAACCCCCAACAAACCCTCCGCGCGGGATATGATGGGTACTAATGAAAAAGGTCGGGAAAATTCTGTCCCGGAAGGGGGAAAAGAACACATTCCGGACATGCCCGCCTGAAAAAACAAAGGAGAAGGAGTATGAAAAATTTCATGGCTAACAAAACCCTGGGATTCCGCGTCACCCTGGTCACCATGGCTCTGTCCCTGGTGACGGCGCTGGTCTATATGGCCATCTACTCCAGCAGCCGGTACATGTCCTGGCAGGCTTTCGGCATTATGGTGGCGGGCGTTGTGGTCGCCGCTGCGCTGATCGGCCTGAAGCAGGTGCGTTTTGCCCCCTCCGCGCTTCTGCTGGGCGACTTTCTGTCGCTGCTGTTTTACGTGTACTACATCTACTTCTACATCTCTTCGGTGGCAACCGGCATCCAGTTTTCCGGCTTCCCGCTGGAATTCTTTGTGAACGCCGTGCTGTACGGCCTGAGCCTGGTGCTGAGCATCGTCTGTGTGTTCATGCGCCAGACCGTGGAAAATTGAGAAAGGAGGAAGCTGTTCCATGAAATACAAACTGCAGCGCAAACTGCTCACCGTCATCAGCATGCTGCTGGCGGGCTTCCTGGTGCTGGCCACCCTCATCACCGGGGAAAATGCGGATGCCATCAACGGCACCCTGGGCACCAAGACCTTTGAGGTCGTCCAGACCGGCGAGACCGACGAGGACACCGAATACTACAAGTCCGATTTCTCCAGCGTGGGTGACCTGCGCACTGCCGGCAAGCAGACCGCTACCGAGGTCCTGGCCGAAGGCATGGTCCTGCTGAAGAACGACAACAACGCCCTGCCTCTTTCCCAGGGCAGCAACGTGAGCCTGGTGGGCGTCACCGCCTACGATCCCGTCTATGGCGGTACCGGCTCCGGCACCATCAGCGTCAACGACGCGGTGAGCTATGTGGATTCCCTGACCAAGGCGGGCTTCAACGTGAACCCCGACCTGCAGGCGGCCTACACCTCCGAGGACTGGGCCCAGTACAAGCGTGGCAGCGAAGGCAAGTTCGGTACCACCACCCTGATGATCCATGAAGCTCCCTGGACCGTGGTGGATGAAGCCGCGGGCAGCAGCTTTGCCCAGTACGGCGACGCCGCCATCTTCGTGGTGGGCCGCGTGGGCGGCGAAGGCTACGACCTGATCGGCGTCGGCGGCGACGGCATCGACAACGGCGACGGCCTGGGCCCCGACTACCTGGGTCTGAACGAAAACGAACTCTCGGTGCTGGAAGGCCTGAAGGCCAAGAAGGCCGCCGGTGAGATCAAGAAGATCATCGTGCTGGTCAACTACGCCGGCATGATCGAAGGCGATTTCCTCAACGACCCCGACATCGATGCTGCCCTGTGGGTGGGCGCCCTGGGTGTGGGCGGCGACGCCGTGGGCCAGGTGCTGTCCGGTGAGGTTTCTCCCTCCGGCCGCCTGCCCGACACCATGTGGGTGGACAACGCCAAGAACCCGGTCAACGTGAACTTCGGCCGCTGGATCTATGAGAACGCCCCCGAGCTGGGCGTGCCCAATGAGCTGGGCACCGGCCAGTACCCCGCCACCACCCTGGCCGGCTATGTGGTCTACCAGGAAGGCATGTATCTGGGCTACCGCTACACCGAGACCCGCTACGAGGACCTGGTCCTGGGCACCGCCAACGTGGGTGACTATGACTACGCTTCCGTGGTGGCCCGTCCCTTCGGCTACGGCCTGTCCTATGCCCAGTTCGCTCTGTCCGACATGAGCGTGCAGAAGAACGGCGACCGTGAATACAACGTCACCGTCACCGTCACCAACACCTCCTCCACCTACTCCGGCAAGTGCTCTGTGCCGGTGTACATCTCCAAGCCTTACGGCGACTACGCCAAGACCAACGGCGTCCAGGTTCCTTCTGTGGAACTGGTGGACTTCGGCAAGACCCAGACCCTGGCTCCGGGCCAGAGCGAGACCCTGACCATCCCGGTGGATGAAAAGTTCTTTGCTTCCTACGATTCCCACAACGCCAAGGGCTATGTGCTCATGGACGGCGACTACTACCTGGCCGTGGGCGGCGACGCCCATGAGGCTGTGAACAACGTCCTGGCCGCCAAGAAGGCCAACGGCGTTGCGGTGGATGAGACCAAGATGGTGGGCGGCACCGGCGACGCTTCTCTGGTGTCCAAGTTCACCCTGAGCTTCGACAAGGACAAGTACGCCTACTCCGACGCCGTTTCCAGCCTGGACGGCACCACCAACGTGAAGGTCACCAACCTGTTTGACTTTGCGGACATCAACCTGTATGAAGGCCGCGGCGACAACAGCGTGGAATACTACAGCCGCGACAACTGGAACGCTGTTTCCTTCGACATGGCCAACGGCCACGTGACCCTGACCATGACCGAGCAGATGGCCAAGGACATTTATGCCCAGCTGCCTGCCCAGACCGGCAAGTACAACAACGCCGCCGGTGTTCCCGAACAGTACCTGCAGCCCATCCAGCCGGATGACGGCGAGTATCCCGCCTACAGCGTGGATGCCGGCCTGAAGCTGGTGGACATGCGCTATGACGACGAAGGCAACGAGATTGCCTACAACGACCCCCTGTGGGATACCTTCATGGATCAGCTGAGCTGGGATGAGACCATGCGTCTGGTCTCCAGCGGCTTCCATATGACCGAGCCTGTGGAAAGCATCGCCAAGCCCCAGACCAAGGACGAAAACGGCCCCAACGGCTTCGGCGGCTGGGCTTTCACCTCCGGCTACTACACCGGCCAGAACGGCCTGGCCTACCGCACCGCCCAGGCTCAGGGCTTTGTGGATAAGGACGGCAACGTCACCGACGCCGCCGATCCCGAAGGCTTCAACATGATGACCGGTTTCCCGGCCAACGGCATCCTGGCCGCCACCTTCAACCGGGAACTGGCGGAAAAGGCCGGCAACATCATCGGCAACGACGGCATCTGGGCCGGCGCCAGCGGCCTGTACGGCATCGGTCTGAACATCCATCGTTCTCCCTACGCCGGCCGTACCTGCGAGTACTTCAGCGAATGCGGCACCCTGACCGGCCTGATGGGCGCGGCCGAGTGCAAGGGCATCGAGGCCAAGGGCGTGCATGTGTACAACAAGCACTGCGCCCTGAACGACCAGGAAACCAACCGCCACGGTGTGTGCACCTGGGCCAACGAGCAGTCCATCCGCGAAATCTATCTGCGCGCCTTTGAGCTGCCCATTGTGGAAGGCGGCGCCTTCAACACCATGGCTTCCTTCTCCCGTTTCGGCACCCAGGCCGGTGCAGCCTGCTCCGCGCTGGGCACCGACTTCCTGCGGGGTGAATGCGGCATGAAGGGCATCATCGTCACCGACGCCTACGGCGATATGGACGGCAGCCAGGACTGCGACCCCTACTTCGAGCAGGTCTACGGCGTGCTGGTCGGCGGCTGCGATCTGCCCGACGGCAGCACTCCCAAGACCGCCGGTCACTTCAAGCAGTTTGAAACCGGCTACAGCCAGATGGCCTGGGCCATGCGGGAATCCGCCAAGCGGATCTGCTACCAGACGGCCTGGTCCAACGCCATGAACGGCATCTCCACCAGCACCGAGATCGTGAGCATCACTCCCTGGTGGCAGAGTCTGCTGTACACCGGCGACGGCATCTTTATCGCTCTCTTCGTGATCGGCCTTGTCTGGACCGGCGCTGCTCTCTATCAGGAGAACAAGAAGCGCTCCCAGAGCAAGTCGATGTAATACATCCTCTTTTCCAAAATGCGCCGGGCAGGCATGCCCGGCGCATTTTTGGCATACCGGCACAAATCTTGCCACTGGCTATGAATTTGTGATACCATATTGTTGGTATAAGAGAAAGCTTGCGGTGTCCGGCCCTTCCCTGAGGGCCGGACGGAGGAGGAGTGTAAAGGATGCTGAACGTGGCCATCGTGGATGACGAGGCGGCGGAGCGTCGGAGATTGCGGGGCTATCTGGAGGAAGTGGCGCAGCAAAAAGGGGAGACCTTCTGCGTGGATGAATTTTCGTCGGCGGATACCTTTCTGGTGCAGTACCGGCAGGGGTATGATCTGGTGTTCATGGACATTGAGTTTCCCCACGGCCAGAACGGGATGGAAGCGGCCCGGGCGCTGCGCCGGATAGATTCCACCGTGGTGCTCATTTTTGTGACCAACATTGCCCAGATGGCGGTGGAAGGGTACGAGGTGGACGCCCTGGATTTCATCGTGAAGCCGGTGGACCCCTATGCCTTTCAGCTCAAGATGACCCGGGCGCTGTCCCGGGTGACCCGCAGTGCGTCCGACCGCATTACGGTGCGGCAGGACGGGGAACTGCGGGGACTGCAGGTACACCTGATCCGCTATGTGACGGTGGAGGGCCATTATGTGGTCTATCATTCCCGGGAAGGGGATTTTTCGGAGTACCTGACCCTGGCGGCGGCGGAAAAAAAGCTGGACAGTGCCCAGTTTTGCCGGTGTGACCGGGGATGCCTGGTCAATCTGCGCTATGTGAACGCCATCAAAAAAGATGTCTGTGTGGTGGACGGACAGGAGCTGGTCATCGCCCGGACCCAACGTGCTCAGTTCTTGAAGGCATATGCCGAATTTCTGGGCGGAACAAGGCAGGGGGAGTAAGATGCAGCTTTTTATCCGCATGTCCTATACCATCGAGATCCTGCTGGGAGCCCTGGTGTTTCTGCAGGCACTGCCCCGGCGGAACCGGTTTCCGGTGCGGATGGCCGCAGCGCTGGCAGCTGTCTGGATGGGAGGATATGGCCTTTCCTTTCTGCGGGAACTGGGGGAACTGAGCAATCTGGTCAGCCTGCAGCTTACGATTGTGGTCATCGTTCTGTGTATGTGGTTTGCCTTCGAGGCACCGTTCATGAACATTCTGTCCGCCTGCGTTTCGGGGGTGGCGGCCCAGCATATCGGCCATCATATCAGCCGGCTGGCAGCGGAACTGCCCTGGGTGGAACACTGGAGCAATCTGCTGGAATTTTTCTGCGTGAGCGCGGTGTATCTGGTGCTGTATGCCACCCTGGGACGTCGGCTGCGCAACATCGGGTATTATGAGCACACCGATTCCCGCATTGCGGCGGTGTCGGTGGTGATCGTGCTTGTGTGTACGGGCATCACCCGGCTGCTGCGTCTGGCCTGGCCGCTGAATTTCTATGCCACGGTGGCCACCGCCCTGTATGCCATCACCTGCTGCGTGCTGGCCCTCTTTTTTGAGTTTTTCCTCTACTACAACCTGCGCCGGGAAAGTGAGCACACCCTGTTCCGGCGTATTCATGAGGAGGAACGCCGCCAGTATGAGATCAGCCGGGACAGCGCCGAGATGCTCAGCATCAAGACCCATGATCTGAAGCATAAGCTGGTGGCATTGGAGGGACGCCTGCCCAAGGGGGAAATCGACTCCATGCGCAGCATCATTGAAACCTACGACAGCATCTACCATACCGGCAGCGAAGTGCTGGATATCATTCTGAACGAAAAGAACCTGCGCTGCCGCAGCAAGGATATCACCGTCACCTGTATGGGGTCCGGCCGGTATCTGAATTTCATGGATACCATGGATATCTATTCCATGTTCGGCAATCTTATGGAAAATGCCGTCACGGCGGCGGAACAGCTGGAAACCCCCCAAAAGCGGATCATCAGCCTGGTGATCCAGCGCAAGGGCAGCTTTGTGTACATCGACGTGCGGAACTTTTACCGCCAGACCGAACTGCAGCTGGAGGCGGGCCTGCCCCGCACCACCAAGCAGGAGGAACAGGGCTATCACGGCTACGGCCTCAAGAGTGTGCGGGCCATTGCCCGCAAATACAAGGGAGACCTGACGGTGCGGATGGAGGACGGTATCTTTACGGCGCAGGTCTACCTGCTGCAGGAGGAAACCTGAAAAAACGAGCAAAGGGGCCTGCCGGTCGCATTCACCGGCAGGCCCCTTTTGGGGGCCGCAGTCCCTTTGGGCAGGGCGTGCCGGCCTTGTGCCCCAAATGGCCGCGGAATGCGGACACCGCCGCGTCCCGGCCCGGTGCTTGTGCGGCACTATGCAACGTAAATAAACAACAAGCCTTGCGGCGGAACCGTTTCCCCGCAAGGCTTGTTGTATTTTACGCTATTTTGTCAATTCTCCTGTAACCTGCACCGATTAAAATGAAAGAAGATAAAAACAGTAAAACCAATTACAGGGAGGAATTGCTTGTGCCATCAAAAGTTTACGGATATGTCCGCGTATCCACCAAAGAACAGTGTGAAGACCGACAGATTCTGGCATTGAAAGACTTTCCGGTGGAAGAAAAAAACATTTTTATGGACAAGACCAGCGGAAAGGATTTCAACCGCCCGAAATACCAAAGGCTTTTACGGAAAATAAAACCGGGAGATGTGGTGGTGGTGAAATCCATTGACCGGCTCGGGCGCAATTATGAGGAAATCCTGGAACAGTGGCGGTTCATCACCAAAGGAAAGCAGGTGAATATTGTCGTGCTGGACATGCCTCTGCTGGACACACGGCAAACCGGAAATGATCTGACCGGTATATTTGTGGCGGATTTGGTATTACAGATTCTTTCTTATGTAGCTCAGACGGAGCGGGAAAATACCCGGCAGAGGCAGCGGGAGGGGATTGCAGCGGCCAAATTGCGGGGCGTCCGGTTCGGACGACCCCGAAAAGAAGTGCCGCCGGATTTCCAGCGGTTAAAAGCAGCGTGGAAAAACGGAGAAACATCCTCCCGGAAAGCAGCAAAACAACTGGGAATCGCACAGGACACGTTTCTTCGCTGGGCACGGGAAGGCTAGTCCCCTGAAAAAAATGACGGAAAAAGTAGACTTTTCCGTTCTGAAGATAT
>CAUEKL010000117.1 GCA_959018215.1 uncultured Gemmiger sp. | reverse complement strand
GTTGTTGGACACCTGGGACTTGTAGGCGATGTCGGTCAGGCTGGCGGTGCGGCCGTCGGCGGCGCGCACGCAGTTTCCCGCAAAGGTCACGTCGGCGGCGCTGCAGCCCAGCAGCTCGGCGCCGATGGTGCAGATGCGGCCGGTGAGCTCGGTGCAGGCTTTTTCCACCGCCTTGCCGGTGACGTAGGTGGTGGAGGAGGCGTAGGAACCGGAATCATAGGGGGACACGTCGGTGTCGGCGCCGAATACGGCCACATCCTCCACCGGGCAGTCCATGCACTCGGCCACCATCTGGGCCAGGATGGTATCGCATCCGGTGCCCATGTCTGCGGCGCCGATGATGAGGTTGTAGGTGCCGTCCTCGCTGAGTTTCAGGGTCACGGAACCCACGTCCACACCGGAGATGCCGGAGCCCTGCATGGCCATGGCCACACCGGCGGCCCGGACCTTGCCGTTGCCCATGTCCCGCACGGGGTAGCGGTGTTCCCAGTCAAAGATCTCCCGGCAGCGGGCCATGCACCGGTCCAGGGCGCAGGCGTTGGCGGGTTCGTTGTAGTAGGCGGGCATGATCATCCCTTCCCGCACCATGTTGCGGTCCCGCAGCTCGGTGGGGTCCATGTGCAGCTTTTCGGCCAGCTCGTTGACGATGGACTCCACCGCAAAGATGCCCTGGGTGGCACCGTAGCCCCGGTAGGCACCGGCGGCCTGCAGGTTGGTGTACACCACGTCATACCGGAAGCGGAAGGCTTCCAGGCTGCCGGTGTACAGGGGGATGGACTTGTGGCCGGACAGGCCCACGGTGGTGGGGCCGTGCTCGCCGTAAGCGCCGGAGTTGGACAGGGTGTACAGGTCCAGCGCCCGGATGCGGCCGTCCTTGTCGGCGCCCAGGCGCACCCGGACCTCCATCTCGTGGCGGGGGGAACCGGCGATCTGGCTCTCCTCCCGGGTGTAGGTGATCATGGCGGGGCGGCCGGTCTTCATGGTGACGAAGGCGGGGTAGACCTCACAGACGGCGGTCTGCTTGGCCCCGAAACCGCCGCCGATGCGGGGCTTTTCCACCCGGATGCGGCTCTTGGGGATGCCCAGCGCCCGGGACAGGATGCGCCGGCAGTGGAAGACGATCTGGGTGGAGGAAAGCACATGCAGCCGTCCGTACCGGTCCAGGTCGGTGTAGGTGCGGAAGGTCTCCATCATGGCCTGGTTCACCGCCCGGGTGTGGTAGGTGTGGTCCAGCAGGATATCGCACTTAGCCAGCACGGCCTCCACGTCCCCGTCCTTCTCCTCGCCGCTGGCCACCAGGTTGCGGTGGTTGTCCCCGCCCACCTCGCAGGGCGGGAACCAGTCCTCCTCCGGGTGGACCAGGGTGGGGTTGTCCTTGGCGGTGCGGAAATCCAGCACCGCCTCCAGCACCTCGTATTCCACCTTGATGAGCTTCATGGCCTTGTGGGCGGCCTTCTCGGTCTCGGCGGCAATGATGGCCACCGGGTCCCCCACAAACCGCAGATGCCGGTCCAGGATCAGCCGGTCATAGGGGGAGGGTTCGGGGTAGGTCTGGCCCGCAATGGCAAACCGGGTGGCGGGCACGTCCTGCCAGGTATAGATATCCACCACCCCGGGCACCTTTTTGGCGATGGAGGTATCAATGTTCTTTACAAGGGCGTTGGCGTGGGGGCTGCGCAGCAGCTTGACCACCAGGGCGCCTTTGGGGGCGATGTCGTCGGTGTACACCGGCTTGCCCAGCAAAAGCTGCAGGGAGTCCTTCTTGCGCACCGCCTTGCCCACGTATTTGGTCTTGTTCTCAGGCATGGGGCACCTCCTTGCGGGAATCCAGAAAGCGGCGGATGCCCCGCAGCTGCCCTTCGTAGCCGGAGCAGCGGCAGAGATTGCCGGATAAGTAGGCCTTGATCTCCTCGTCGGTGGGGTCGGGGTTTTCCCGCAACAGGGCGATGGTGTTCATCACGAAGCCGGGGTTGCAGAAGCCGCACTGGTCGGCGCCCTGGTCGGCGATGAAGCCCACGAACTCCGCGGCTTCGGCCTGCAAGCCTTCCAGGGTGGTGACCTTGTGGCCCGCCGCCCGGGCGGCCAGCATGGAGCAGGAAAGCACCGGCACATCGTCCAGGAACACGGTGCACAGCCCGCAGTTGGAAGTCTCGCACCCGCATTTCACGCTGGCACAGCCCTGGGCACGCAGAAAATCATACAAAGTGGTATCGGGGGCCACGTCGGGCACACAGACCGCCCGGCCGTTGAGCTGCAGTTTGATTTCCATAAATTCAGCCCTCCTTGTCTGCCAGACGGCACAGCATCCGCTGGGTGAGTACCCGCACCAGGTGGGTGCGGTATTCGGCGCTGCCCCGGGAATTGGACTCGGTGGGCACGGTCTCGGCGGCGTAGTCCGCAAAGGCCTTGATGCTCTCAGGGGTCAGGCCGTTTTTGAGCAGGCCCTGTTCATCCCGCACCACCACGGCCTTGCCGGGGCGGGCGCCGATGACCACCTTGTATTCCCCCTGCAGGCAGGAGGCGGCGCAGGTCAGCACCGGGAAATCGGTGCGGGCGATGCGCACGGCGGAATAGGCCATGGGGCCGGGGGTCTTTTTCACCACCACATGGGTGAGGATGTCCCGGTCATAGGGCATGGCGGCGAAGGTTTCCAGCGGGATGCGCCCGGCCTTGTACAGTTCCACCGCACAGTCGGCGGCCAGCAGCACGGTGAGCACGTCGGAAAAGCCGAACCGCCCCCAGATGCTGCCCCCCACCGTGGCCATGTTGCGGAACTGCACCCCCACGATATCCTTGAGGGCTGCTTCCACCGCGCCGCCGGTGAGGGCGGCGATGCCGGGGTGGTGTTCCAGCTTACGCAGGGGCACCGTGGCCCCGATGCGGTACTCCTCCGGGGTCTCCTGGATGGTATCCAGGCCCAGGTCGCACAGGTCGATGGCGGTGCCCACCGTGATATCGGACTGGCGCAGCCACAGCATGCCGCCCAGCACATGACTGCGCCGGTTCTGGTTGAGCTGATACGCCTGGTCCAGGCTTTCGGCGCGCAGATAGTTTTGGATGCTCAGCATCGGAACATTTCTCCTTCGCGGCCCCTTGCTGGGGCCGTATTTTGGGCAAAAATCCGCATTTTCCCGCTATTTTGCCACTATATAGCATTATAGTAACACATTTTCATTGAAACCGAAAGCCATCTGTGCTACAATCTCGTTGTAGTTTTTGAACTACAACGCTTTGCAATTCCAAGAAAGAGGAGAAAATCACCATGAAACGTCTGTTGTCTTTCCTGCTGGCCGCCGCGGTGGCCCTGAGCGCCGTGGGCTGTGCCCCGGCCGCTTCCACCGGCACCGCCACCGCCGAGACCCCGGCCGCCAGTGAGACCGAAGCCACCGCTTCCCCCGAGGAAGCCGCTGCCGCCTTCCCGGTCACCGTCACCGACCAGGCGGGCCGTTCGGTCACCATCGAGTCCGAGCCCCAGCGCATCGTCAGCGGGTACTACATCTCCACCAGCCTGCTCATCGCCCTGGGCCAGACCGACAAGCTGGTGGGCATTGAGGCCAAGGCCGACACCCGGCCCATCTATTCCCTGAGCGCCCCCCAGCTGCTGGAGCTGCCCAACGTGGGTTCCGCCAAGGAGTTTGACCTGGAAGGCTGCGCCGCCCTGGAGCCCGACCTGGTCATCCTGCCCCTGAAGCTGAAGGATGCCGCCGAGACCCTGTCCGGCATGGGCATCCCGGTGCTCCTCATCAACCCCGAGGACCAGGAGCTCCTGACCGAGACCATCTCTCTGGTGGGCACCGCCACCGGCAGCAGCGAGCTGGCCGATGAACTGCTGGCCTTCTCCGACGACGAGGCCGCCCAGCTGGAAACCATGATGGCGGACGTGGAGCGTCCCACCGTCTATCTGGCGGGCAACTCCGACCTGCTGTCCACCGCCGGTGACGCCATGTACCAGAGCGACATGATCCGCCTGGCGGGCGGCCAGAACGTGGCGGCGGAGATCACCGACACCTACTGGGCCGAGGTGAGCTATGAGCAGATCCTGGCCTGGGACCCCGAATACATCATCCTGGCTTCCGACGCCTCCTACACCTGTGAGGACGTTCTCAACGACGAGGCCCTGGCCTCCTGCACCGCCGTCCAGAACGGCAACGTCTACCAGATCCCCGGCGACGCCGAAGCCTGGGACAGCCCGGTGCCCAGCGGCATTCTGGGTTCGGTCTGGCTGGCTTCCATCCTGCATCCCGAGGTCATGAGCACCGAGGATGCCAACGCCGTGATGGGCAACTACTATGACACCTTCTACCATTTCACCTACCCGGCGGCCTGAGGCCGTCCTGCTCAGCGCCGCTGCCCTTCTGGTGGCGGCGCTGGCCGTAGCCAGCCTGCTGGTGGGCAAATATCCCCTGACCCTGGACGGCATCTTCCAGGATGAGATGCAGCGCCAGGTCTTTCTCACCCTGCGCCTGTCCCGGGCCCTCACCGGGGTGTGCGGCGGCTTTGCCCTGGGGGTGTGCGGTTTCGTCTACCAGACGGTCTTTCGCAATCCCCTGGCCTCCCCGGACATCATCGGGGTGTCCTCGGGAGCCAGCGCCGGGGCGGCCGCGGGCATTCTGTTTTTGTCCGGGGCGGCGGAAGTCACCCTGGCCGCCTTCGGGGGCGCATTGGCTGCGGTGCTGCTGGCCCTGGGGCTTTCGGCCCTTGACCGCCGGGGGCAGAGCGGCACCATCGTGCTGGCGGGCATCGCGGTGCATGCCCTGGCCCAGACGGTGCTCATGGCCCTCAAGCTCACCGCCGACCCGGAGCGGGAGCTGGCCTCCATCGAATACTGGATCATGGGCAGCCTGAACGGGGTGAAAGCCAGCGCCCTGCCGGTGAACCTGGCCATCTGTGCCGTCTGTGTGGCGGCCCTGTTCGCGCTGCACCGGCAGGTGCTGCTCCTCAGTGCCGAGGAGGGCGAAGCCCGGATGCTGGGGGTGAACGTCACTGCCCTGCGGCTGCTGGTGCTGCTGGCGGCCACGTTGGCGGTGGCGGCGGTGGTCAGCCTGACCGGCCTTGTCAGCTTTGTGGGGCTGCTGGCCCCCCATGCCGCCCGGCTGGTGTGCAGGGGCAGCCGTCTGCCCACCCTGGCCCTGAGCGGGCTGTGCGGGTCGGCGCTGCTCTGCGCCGCGGACATCCTGGCCCGCAGCGTGGCCGCCACCGAGCTGCCGGTGAGCATCTTTACCAGTTTGCTGGGGGCGCCCTTCCTGGTCTTTCTGCTGGTGCGGGAGGGCCGGAAAGTATGAAACAACTGCAAGTCTCCCACCTCACCGCCGGGTATCACGGCCGGGAGGTGGTCCACGACCTATCCTTCGCCCTGCCCGCCGGGCAGGTGCTGGGGGTGCTGGGAGCCAACGGCAGCGGCAAGACCACCCTCATCAAGGCCATCTGCGGCATCCTGCCCCACAAAGGGCAGTGCTCCCTGGACGGCCAGGCGCTGGAAAGCCTGCGCCCCAAGGCCCTGGCCCGGCTGTGCGGGTACATCCCCCAGCGCAGCGGGCTTTCCATTGAACTGAGTGCCCTGGACGTGGTGCTCATGGGGTTCAACCCCCATCTGGGGCTGCTCCAGCCCCCCACCCCGGCCATGCGCCGGGCGGCCTCCGCCATGCTGGCCACCGTGGGCCTGCCCGGGCGGGACCGGGAGGGCTACCTGACGTTGAGCGAAGGGCAAAAGCAGCTGTGTCTGCTGGCCCGGGCGCTGGCCGGCGGGGCGGAACTGCTCTTGCTGGACGAGCCGGAAAGTGCCCTGGACCTGCGGGCCCGGCACCGCACCCTGCATCTTTTGCGGGAGTTCACCGCCCAAGGGGACCGGGGGGTGCTGCTGAGCCTGCACGACCCCAACCTGGCCCTCAACTTCTGCGACGCCCTGCTGCTGGTGGAGGAGGGCCGGGCGGCCGGTCTGGTCCACCCGGGCACCGACAGCGACGAGACCCTCACCGCCGCCTTGTCCCGCATTTATGGCCCCGTCTGCCTGCGCCGCTGCACCGACGACAACGGCCAATCCCATCTGGTGATGCTGAAGGAGGAGGATGTCCCATGCAGCCCGTGACCCGCGTGTATCTTTATGACGACAACGGCAACAAGTTCTTCGGGGACGGTCCCTACCGCCTTTTGCGGGGGGTGGAGGACACCGGTTCCCTGCGGGCCTCCGCCATGGCCATGGGCATGGCCTACACCAAGGCCCTGCGGCTGCTGCGCACAGCAGAGGAAGCCCTGGGCTATCCCCTGACCCAGCGGGCCGCCGGGGGCCACGCCGGGGGCGGCAGTCACCTGACCCCCCAGGGCAAGGCGTTTCTGGATACCTACGCCCGCTTCCGGGACCGCTGCGCCGAAGAAAACCGCCTGCTCTGGCAGCAGGAATTTTCCCACCAAAAGCCGGAAAGCTGAAAACAGCAGGGACCTTTCCCTGTCGCCCACATACACCCCGGACGGCCAGCCCCGCCCGGGGTCTTTTTCGCCCCAAAATGTAAAAACATCTTGACATTTTGTTGCCTCTCCCGTACAATGAAAATGTAAAAAGAGTTTTACATTTTTACCGCAAAGGAGGTTTTCTTATGAGCACCGTCACCCTGCTGCTGATTCCCTTCGCCCTCTTTCTGCTGGGGCTGATCGCCCTGGACGTTTCCATGGTGGTTTCCCTCTTGAAAACCAACGATGAACGGCAGAAACTCATTGTCTGGAAGACCAGCACCTTCACCCTGCTGGTGGTGGTGCTGACCCTGATGTATGACATTGTCGCCTCCATCATCCGGGTGGAAGCCATGGAGGTCAACCCCTTCGTCAAGCTCAGCGTCACCGCCATGACCTACTTTGTGGTGCTGCTGTACTACAAGAAGAAGCACGGCGACTGATATGGAAAACATCATCAAAACCCGGCGCAAGGAGCTGGGCCTTTCCCAGGAGGAACTGGCCAAGCGGTGCGGCGTGACCCGCCAGACCATCAACGCCATCGAGAACAACAAGTATGACCCCACCCTGGCCCTGGCCTTCCGCCTGGGTCAGGAGCTGCAAACGCCTCTGGAAGAGCTGTTTACCCCATCCTGAAAGGAGGTCCGCCCCATGCCCCCATCCCTGCTC
>CAUEKL010000116.1 GCA_959018215.1 uncultured Gemmiger sp. | reverse complement strand
ATCTTCTCTTCCTTCCCTTTCTGACATTCGGCGGTGATGCTCTCGGCAAATGCTTCCAGTCGGGTCGAGAGCTGCCCGCTGTTCTGCAGCGAATAGTCGGATTCGATCTTCAGCAGGGGCACGGCGGCTTCCCGCTTGATCTGGGCGTACTCAAAGCTGTAAAAATCACAGAACTTGACGGTGTGATAGATGATGCCCTTCAGATTGGGGTTGTTGTACAGCTGCTTGCGGCCGGTGTTGTCGATCATGCGCATGCAGGGCAGCTGACGCAGCAGAGCCCCGGCGTACCAGTCCATAAGCTCGTCGAAATCAGAGGTTTCGGGGGGCTCTTCATTGCCGGCGGAACGGTTGTTCACACAGGTGTCGTTTTCCACCGGATAGGGCATGGTCTGGCGGACCACATCAAACAGTTCGTTGCCCATGCGGGCGCCCAGCACACTGATGTAGGGTTCGTTCAGCCGCTCCTTGGGGCGGAACGCCTTGCGGAAGGCTTCCTCGTCGAAGGTAGTGCCCTTGTACTCGCTGTAAGCCTTGGCCAGACCCTTGAGCTGGGTCACGGTGCGTTCCCGGCCGCAGGAGCCGTTGTCATGGGGCATATCCATAATGTAGAGAAAATCCAGCTTGCCGCTGTCGGCCAGGATATCGTACACGCTGCGGATGGTATCGCAGCAGTTGACGATGACCAGCTCCTTCACATGTTCCCCGATGACCTGTTCCAGCACCGCCTTGCCGAAGCCGCAGATATTGGGATGGGCGATCTGGTCGGCATGCTCAAAGCCTTCGGGCATCTCGTTCAGGCTGGCACAGTCGGCGCCCAGCGCTTCCAGCAGTTCAATGGGCGTATATTTGCAGACGTAATACAGTTTGTTGCTCATCTTCTTCTCCCCTTTCACACCTTGTCGCCGTTGAGCATTTCCAGGAAGGCGCCCAGGCGGGTGGAGGTCTGGCCCTCGCCGCCGTGGCTGCGGTCACAGCCGTCGCCGTCCAGGATCAGCAGGGGCAGACCCGCTTCCTCAAACTTCTTCTTGGCCAGCTGGGCAGCGCCCATGGTGTGCTTGCAGCCCCAGTGGTTGAACCACACCACGCCGTCGGCCTTGGTCTGCTTGGCGTGGCGGATGCCGGCTTCGATGCGGCGGTTCACGCTGCCGTTGAGGGCATGGTAGACCAGCCGGTGGGCCATGGCCGTGTAGGGGTCGGCGGGGTCAAAGTCCGGCTCGCACACCTGGCTGAGCTCGCAGCCCACGATCTGGGCCTTTTCATTGAAGCACAGTTCCTGGCGCACAGCGTCGGACCAGAAGGGAATGGTGTGCATCCAGTAAATGCGCTTGCCCTTCTTGGCGGGGGCTTTCTGCACATCCTTGAGCAGCATATCCACAAACTTTTCCTCCTGAGGGGTGCCCATGAGGATGTTGTTGGTCATGCCGCAGTACAGCGGGCTGACCAGGTCGGTGGGGATATACCGGTCGGCTTTTTCCTCCTGGAAGCGGCCGAACTTTTCCAGGGTACGCTTGCTGCGTTCCAACCGCCGGGAGAGGGATGCCTCGTCGATCTTCTTGCCGGTGGTCTTTTCCAGGAACGCGGCCAGAGCCTTGAGCTGCTCGGCCACATAGCGGACGTTGTCCTCATTCTGCTGCAAAGGCACGTCCAGAGAGAACAGCGGCACCTTGTACAGGTTGGCCAGTGCCCGGAAGGTCAGCATGTTGGCATCGCACATGACATTGGTGTACACGATGCACTTGGGACGGGGCAAAAGACCTTTCTGGGCCGCACCGAAAAAGGTCTTGTGGTAGCTGCACAGGGTTTCGGCAATGCCGCTGTTTTCCGCCTGCTGCAGAAGGCTCCGCTCCACCTTGCTGGCGGACAGGTAGCAGGACATGGCCTCGGTGTTGTACGGATTGAGCCCCACCTCCTGCAGCAGTTCGCAGGGGGTGAACACGCTGACCACCGCACACTGGTCCGGGCACTGCAGCGGCTTGAGCATGGCATCCATCATCATGCCCGCCAGGAACCGGTCCGCCGGCATCAGCCGCTTGTCCGGCATGAGTTTGAATTTCAGATTCTGGGCTTCCCACCCGGTCTTGAGCAGCCACCGGGCCCGGGTCCGGTTGGTATTGCTCAGTTGTTCGACTTTTTCTCCAAAAACGTCTACTATTGCCATATACTTTTCCCCTTTATGATTCCAAAACGAAAAAACGACGCCCGTTCTTTCCCTGAAACAGGCATAAATTTTATTGTAGCACACTTACAGGAGATATGTAAGCCTTTTGGCATACAAAAAGCGGTGATTTGTTCAAAGAAACAAACCACCGCCTGGCTCCACCCCTGAAATACGGGCAAAAAACGCATAAAAAATCGCCGGAGCAAAGCAACACTCTGCTCCGACGCTGGCGATCCGAATTGTGCCGCCTCCCGCCGCCACCGGACCATGGCGCGCGGGCGCAAACCGTTCTGCCCTCCGCAATCGGGCAGCGTACAGTTCACTGGCTTTCTTCGGCCGCGCATTTGCTGCAAAGACCGAACACGGTCAGGCTCCAGTCTTCGGCCACAATGCCGGGGCAGGACTTGACCAGTTCACTGAGCTTTTCCGGGTCGATGTACAGGCTTTCCACCTGATGGCACTTGCGGCACCACAGGTGCTGGTGCTGCTCCACCTGACCGTCAAAGCGGTCGGCTTCCCCGGGGATGGACACACGGCGGACCTTGCCGATCTCCACCAGGGTGTTCAGATCACGGTAAACGGTACCAAGGCTCAGGCGCGGGCATTCCGTCCGCAGAGAGGTGCAGATCTGTTCTGCGGTGGGATGATCGGTGCGGCCGAGTACCTCGCGCAGGATCAATTCGCGCTGATGAGAATAACGCATGAGAGCTCTCCTTATAAAAGTGAATTTTTGTCCGCTTGTCACAACAAGCCGTCCCCTCACATGTTTTTATTCTACTGAATTTTATTGTTCTTTGTCAACACTTTTCCATGAATAAAGCCGAAATTTTTACCAGTTTCTGCCATGGATTTCCTGTCCCGTTCCAAAAAAGAGGGCCGCCGGGCAGTGTGTTGCCCGGCGGCGCACATTTTTCGACATATCGGTAAAAAGTGTCCGTTCTATTTTTACATGTGTAACAGCTTTTCCTTTTTATTCACAAGCCTGCCCCTTGATCCGTTTCCAGTACTGCGCGGCTGCCTGTTCTGTTTTATTATCACCAAAATGGTAGTAGGTTTTGTCCTTCAGCGCATCCGGTAAGTATTGCTGATACACCCAATGATTCGGCCAGTCATGGGGATATTTGTAGTGCTGTCCCTTGACGGCGGCGTCCTCCCCGTCGTAATGTTTGTTCTGAAGCTGACGCGGGATAGGCCCGCCTTTGCCCGCCTGCACGTCGGCCATGGCCGCGTTGATGGCATCGTGGGCGGTGTTGGATTTGGGAGCGGTCGCCACCAGGACCACCGCATCGGCCAGCGGCAGGCGGGCTTCAGGCAGGCCCAGCATGTTGGCGGCATCCACCGCCGCCTTGACGATGGGAATGATCTGGGGCCAGGCCAGACCCACGTCCTCACAGGCGGTCACCATGAGACGGCGGCAGGCGGAAGGCAGGTCCCCCGCCTCCAGCAGACGGGCCAGGTAATGCAGGGCGGCGTCCGGGTCGGAGCCGCGCATGGACTTCTGGTAGGCCGAGATGATGTCGTAGTGGTCATCCCCCTGTTTGTCGTACCGCATGGCGGTGCGGCGGGCCACCTGTTTGGCCATATCCAGCGTTACAACGCGGGTTCCGTCCACCTGAGGCGCTGCGGTGACCACAAATTCCAGGTTTCCCAGGGCTTTGCGCATATCCCCGCCGGCGCTTTCGGCCAGGTACGGCAGGGCGTCCGGTTCAATGCGCACTGGGATGCCGTCCTCCTGTCCCAGGCGTTGGGCGGCGTTTTCCAGCCCGGCGGCAATGTCCTCCGGGGTCAGGGGCTTGAACTCAAAGACGGTACACCGGGACAGCAGGGCATTATAGATATAAAAGTAGGGGTTTTCGGTGGTGGAGGCAATGAGGGTGACGGTGCCCTCCTCAATGCACTCCAGCAGGCTTTGCTGCTGCCGTTTGTTGAAATATTGTATTTCATCCAGATATAACAGAATCCCCCCCGAGGCATGGAGGGTGCCGATCTCCCCCAGCACCGTCTTGATATCGGCGGTGGAGGCGGTGGTTCCGTTGAGTTTGTGCAGGCGCATCCCGCTGTTGGCGGCGATGATGCTGGCCACGGTGGTCTTGCCCACCCCGGAGGGGCCGTAGAAGATCATGTTGGGGATGCGGCCGGTGGCCCGGGCGGCTTCCAACGTACGGCGGAAGACCTGGCCTTCCCCCAGCAGGTGGCGCTGGCCGCAGACTTCGGCCAGGGTGCGCGGGCGCAGACGCTGTGCCAGTGGTTCCATGAAAAATTCTCCCTTTTTCGCAAATACGTGACTTACCCTTGCATTATAGACGATTAAAATGGTAGAATCAAGGCAGAGAAAGTAATACCCTTGGAAAGCGAGAGACCCTGATGACCAAAAAAGAACTGGCCGCCCTCTGCATCCAGCGGCTGAAAGAAGAGTACCCGCTGGCAGACTGCACCCTGGACTACGACCATGCCTGGGAACTGCTGGTGGAGGTGCGTCTGGCCGCCCAGTGCACCGACGAGCGGGTGAACGTGGTGGTAAAAGACCTGTTTGCCAAATACCCCGACGTACAGGCCCTGGCCGCCGCCGAACCGGAAGAGATCGAAGCCATTGTGAAGCCCTGCGGGCTGGGCCGCAGCAAGGCCCGGGATATTTCCGCCTGTATGCGGATGCTGCGGGACAAGTATGACGGCAGGGTGCCGGACGACTTCGACGCGCTGCTGTCCCTGCCCGGTGTGGGCCGCAAGAGCGCCAACCTGATCATGGGCGACGTGTTCGGCAAGCCCGCCATCGTCACCGACACCCACTGCATCCGCCTGTGCGGGCGCATCGGGCTGGTGGACGAGGGGGTCAAGGAGCCCAAAAAAGTGGAAATGGCCCTGTGGAAGATCATCCCACCGGAGGAGGGCAGCGATTTCTGCCACCGGCTGGTATACCACGGCCGGGCCGTCTGCACCGCCCGCACCGAGCCCTACTGTGACAGGTGCTGCCTGGCCGATGTGTGCCGGTACGCCAAAAAGAACGGCAAAGCCAAGAAGGAGGAGGCTTGAGGTTGGAACAGCACGCAAAGAATCCCACCCTGCTGGGCGGGGCGCTGATCTCGGCCCGGGTGGTGGACCGTCTGCTGGAAGAGATGGCTCACGGCGCCTATGCCGGGCTGGACCGTCTGCCGCCCGAACTGGAACTGGCCTCCCGGCTGGGGGTAAGCCGCACGGTGGTGCGGGACGCCCTGAGCGAACTGGAGCGGGGCGGATACCTGGAACGGGTGCGGGGCATTGGCACGGTGGTGAACCGGGATGTGGTGCACCTGGCCCACCGCATGGACCAGAAGATGGAGTTTCACAAGATGATCGAGGCCATGGGGCGCATTCCCCACACCGACCACATCCTGGTGACCCGGCAGACCGCCGACGCCGAGCTGGCCGGGGTTCTGGGGCTGCAGCCCGGGGAGACGGTACTGGTGGTGGGCAAGCGGATGCTGGCCGACGACATTCCGGTGCTGTTCTGCACCGACGTGATGCCCCTGTCCCTCTTCGGCGGGCGGCTGGACGGCATCGACTTCAGCCGTCCCATCTTTGATGTGCTCCAGGATCACTGCGACATCCAGACCACCAGCACGGTGGCCCGGCTGCATGCAGTACCCGGGGAGACCGCCGTGCGGCGGCTGCTGGGCCTGGGCCCGGACAAGGCCCTGCTGGAGCTGGAAGAGACCTGCTATTCCCGGTTGTGCCGCCCGGTGGTGCGCAGCAAGACCCTTTACACAGATTTTTTTGATTTTGCTCTTGTGCGCAAGCTCGTATAGTTGTAGAATAGGTGAGGCTTACAGGCCGCCGCTTCTGCGAACGGGGTTTCCCCGGGCACAGGGTCGGCGGCCTTGGGCTGTACGTTCAAACCAGAAACAGGAAAGGAAAGGTTGTTGCCCATGAGACACCTGATCGATCCGCTTGATTTCACCTACGAGGAGACGCTGCGTCTGTTGGACCTGGCCGACCGTATCCACGACGATCCGGCCGCCTACAAGGACGTGGCGTACCGCAAGCGCCTGGCGTCGCTGTTCTATGAACCCTCCACCCGTACCCGGCTTTCCTTTGAGGCCGCCATGCTGAACCTGGGCGGCCAGGTGCTGGGCTTCCCGGATGCAGGGGTATCCAGCGCTTCCAAGGGCGAGACGGTGGCGGATACCATCCGCATCGTCAGCTGCTATGCGGACATTGCCGCCATGCGCCATCCCAAAGAGGGCGCTCCCCTGCGGGCCGCGCGGTATTCCCGGATTCCGGTCATCAACGCGGGCGACGGCGGCCACAGCCATCCCACCCAGACTCTGCTGGACATGATGACCATCCGCCGCCGCAAAGGGCATCTGGACGGGCTGACCATCGGTTTCTGCGGAGACCTGAAGTTCGGGCGCACCGTTCATTCCCTGATCAAGAGCCTGTCCCGCTGGCCGAACATGAAGTTCGTGCTCATCAGCCCCGAGGAGCTGCGGGTGCCGGACTACATCCTGACCGAAGTGCTGGACCCCAAGGGCATCCCCTATGTGGAGACCCGCAGCCTGGAAGAAGCCCTGCCCCAGCTGGACATCCTGTACATGACCCGGGTGCAGCGGGAACGCTTCTTCAATGAGGAGGATTACGTCCGCCTGAAGAACAGCTATGTGCTGACCAAGGCCAAGCTGGCCCAGGCCCCCGCCGACATGGCGGTGCTCCATCCCCTGCCCCGGGTGAACGAAATCACCCTGGACGTGGATGACGATCCCCGCGCCGCCTACTTTGAGCAGGCGCAGAACGGCGTGTACATGCGCATGGCACTGATCATGACTTTGCTGGGTCTGAAGGACCCCAAGACCGGGGAGGTGGCTTTCGAATGCTGAACATCGACGAAATCCAGAACGGCGTGGTCATCGACCACATCACCGCCGGCACCGGCCTGGCGCTGTACCACCTGATGGAGCTGGAAAAGCTCAGCGACGCCAGCGTGGCCCTGCTGCAGAACGTGCGCAGCCAGAAGAGCGGCAAGAAGGAC
>CAUEKL010000115.1 GCA_959018215.1 uncultured Gemmiger sp. | reverse complement strand
CCAAGCTGGTGGAGATCCATCCCCGCCACAAGTTCAAGCTGGGCTGCTTTACCGTGGAGCCCATCCATGTGAACCACTCCATTCCCGATGCCCTGGCCTTTGCCATTGAGTGCCCGGCCGGCATTGTGCTGCACACCGGCGACTTCAAGATCGACTATACCCCGCTTTCCGGGGATGCGGTGACCGACCTGTCCACCATCGCTGAGTACGGCCGCCGCGGTGTACTGGCGCTGCTGGCAGACTCCACCAACGCCGAACGTCCGGGCTTTACCGCCACCGAACAGACCGTGGCGGAAGGCGTTCGCCGCCTGTTCCAGAAGGCGGGCAACCGCCGGATTATCGTGGCAACCTTTGCCTCCAACATTTACCGTATCCAGCAGATCATCGAGCTGGCCATGGAGAGCGGACGCAAGGTGGCGGTCAACGGGCGCAGCATGGTCTCCAACACCGAGATGGCCCGGGAACTGGGCTACATCCGTGTGCCGGACAACGTGCTGATTGATATTGAGGAAGTCAACAAGTACCCGCCGGAAAAAGTGGTCCTGATCACCACCGGCAGCCAGGGCGAACCGCTGTCCGCTCTGTCCCGCATGGCCCAGGCCAGCCACCGCACCGTCAAGGTGGGGCCCAGCGATTTCATCATCATCTCTGCCCGGCCCATTCCCGGCAACGAAAAGACCGTTACCAAGGTGGTCAACGGTCTGCTGACCCTGGGCGCGGAAGTCATCTACGAGAACATGTATGACACCCATGTGTCCGGTCATGCCTGCCAGGAAGAGCAGAAGCTGATCCTCACGCTGGCCCATCCCCAGTATTTCCTGCCGGTGCACGGTGAGTTCAAGCAGCTCAAGCGCCACGCTGAAACCGCCGAGCATCTGGGATACATCCCCAAAGGCAACATCTATATTGCCGAGAACGGCCAGAACATCCGCATTTCCCAGGATGGGCTGACCGTGGAGGGTACGGTGCCTTCCGGTGCGGTGATGGTGGACGGCTACGGCGTGGGCGACGTGGGCAACGTGGTCCTGCGCGACCGGCATCATCTGTCCGAGGACGGGATCATCATCGTCACGGTGGCGGTGGACGGCCGCACCGGCCAGGTGGTATCCGGTCCGGAACTGGTCTCCCGCGGCTTTGTCTATGTCCGCGAGAGTGAGGAACTGATGGTGGGCGCCCGCACCCAGGTGGAAATGGCACTGGACCGCAGCCTGGCCGACAACCTGCACGACTGGGCCAGCGTCAAGGCCCGGGTCCGGGAGGCGCTTTCCAGCTATATCTATCGCCGGACCAAGCGCAGCCCCATGATCCTGCCCATTCTGATGGAAGTGTAACAGACTGTGCGCGGGTTGCCCCGCGCAGCCCAAAACAGCCGAGGATACCATGAAAAACAAAAGAAGACCCGACAACATTGTCCTGATCATTTTGTTGGCGGCGGCATGCCTGGCTTTGATTGTGCCGGTGGCCGTCCTGAACCCGCTGTGCCTGATAGCACCGGCTGTTGCAGTGCTGATTGCCGGTATTGTGCTGTTTGTCAACATTCGTAAACTGCGGCGCTTTGTTGCGGTCAATCTGTGCGGACGGCGGTTTGAGGACAGTAAACTGCAGTATTCCCTGGCCGAACTTCCGGTGCCGGTGATGCTGCTGGACGGAAAAACCGTTGTCTGGTATAATGATCTCTTCCGGGATCAGATTCTGGAAGGGGAAGATGTGGTGCAGCCCGCAGTGGAGCGGGTTCTGCCCGGGTTTGACCTGGCCGTCTGCGCTCGCCCGCATGGGCAGGATCTGGCGGCCAGCGGCAGCCGGTTCACCGCCTATGCCAGCCCGGTGAAAGGGGAGTTCGGCGGCAGCCTGGTGTATCTCATTGATGACACCTTCTACAAGGATACACTGGACGAGTATAATGCCAGCCGCCCCGCCTACCTGAATATCGTGATTGACAGCTATGATGAACTGTTCACGGATATGAAGGACTCCGAGCAGGCCCGGGAGTTGGAAGCCATAAACCGGCTGCTGGAAAATTATTTTGCCCAGACCACCGGTTTTTTGCGCCGCGTTTCCAACAACCGGTATATTGCGGTGGTGGAGGAGCGCGACGCCCGCCGGATGATCGAAACCCGTTTTGATATCCTGGACAAGGTACGAGCCCTGAATCCCAGCGGCATGATCACCATTTCCATTGGTCTGGGCCATGGCGGCAAGACGCTGTTTGAATGCCAGGAAATGGCCCGGGAGAGCATTGATATCGCGTTAGGGCGCGGCGGCGACCAGGCTGCGGTTAAGACGGTGGACGGTTTTGAATTCTATGGCGGTGTTTCCCACGGTGTGGAAAAGCGCAGTCATGTACGCAGCCGGATTATTGCCAATGCACTGGCCGACCAGATCCGCCAGAGCGACAGCGTGATCATCATGGGACACCGCATGTCTGACCTGGACGCCGTAGGTTCCGCTATCGGTATCCTGCGCATGTGCAAAATGTGTGAGGTGCCTTCCGTTATCGCCATACGGCGGGATGCCACGCTGGCCGAAGCTTTGCTGAATGTATTTGATGAGGCCGGGGAAGATCATAACTTTATCGACCCCAAGGAGACGCTGGACCTTATCACGCCGGACACTCTGCTGATCGTCGTGGATACCTACCAGAAGTATCTGCTGGAAAGTCCGGAAATCTACGCCAAATGCAAGCGTGTGGTGGTGATCGATCACCACCGTATGGCGGTTGGTCACATCGACAATCCGGTACTGCTGTACCATGAACCCTATGCCTCCAGCGCCAGTGAGCTGGTCTGCGAACTGCTGCAGTTCATGCCGGCACAGGGAAACATCACTCCGCTGGAGGCGCAGGCACTGCTGGCCGGCATCATGCTGGACACACGCAGCTTTGCCCTGCACGTGGGGGTGCGCACCTTTGAAGCTGCCGCTTGGCTGAGAAGCCGCGGCGCCAAGACAGCCGAAACCAAGCTGTTGTTCAATGTCTCGAAGGAAGAGTACGAGGCCCGGGCTTCCATCGTGGAAAGCGCCTATATCTACAAAGGCTGTGCGGTGGCGGTGTCCGGGGAACTGGACCCCGGCATGAGCGTGGTGCTGCCTATGGCAGCCAACGACCTGCTGACCATCAATGGCGTTGATGCCAGCTTTGTGGCGGTCGCCAAGAACGGCGGCGTCAACATCAGCGCCCGCAGCATGGGGGCGCTGAATGTACAGGTGATCCTGGAGCCTCTGGGCGGCGGCGGCCACCTGACCATGGCGGGTGCGCAGCTCAAAGATTGTACCGTGAAGCAGGCGGAAGCCCGCATCCGGGAACAAATCGACCACTACCGGGCAGCCCAGGCACAGTCCAAAGCGGACGCCCGGCTGTAACCTCAAAAAAGCTGACTCATAATTTTACATAAAGAGGGGAGAAACCACCATGAAAGTCATTCTCAAACAGGATGTCAAGACCATTGGCAAGAAGGACGAAATCCATGAAGTGTCCGACGGGTACGCCCGCAACTTCCTGTTTCCCCGCGGCCTGGCAGCGCCGGCAGACGCCAATGCGCTGAAC
Source organism: uncultured Gemmiger sp. (assembly GCA_959018215.1). GTDB lineage: Bacteria > Bacillota > Clostridia > Oscillospirales > Ruminococcaceae > Gemmiger. Next base: position 3,665 of record CAUEKL010000115.1, on the reverse strand, counting down.
ACCGCTCGCACCAAGAGTGAAGCCAAGGCCCACCATGAAGCGGAAGCCCGCGCAGCCGCCGAGGCGCTGGCTGCCCAGATCAAGGATAAGACTGTGGCCATCAAGGTCAAGGGCGGCGCCTCCGGCAAACTGTACGGCAAGGTCACCGGCAAGGATGTGGCCGAAGAACTGGGCCGGATGATCGGCGCCGAAATCGACAAGAAAAAAGTGGAGCTGCCGGCTTCCATCACGGAATTTGGCTCCTCCGACGCGCCGGTTCGACTGTACGCAGGAGTGGCAGCTTCCTTCATGGTCAATGTGGAAGAGCTGTGAAGCAATATGCCTTTACACATGAAATCTGGGAAAAGGGGGTGCCTGTATGCCTGCCGGTGAATTGAGTCTTTCCAGTCTGGGCATCCAGATGCCCTACAACATGCAGGCCGAGCAAAGTGTTCTGGGTGCGGCATTGATGGATGAAACCATCCTCAACCGTTTGATCACTGAACTGGAACCGGATATGTTCTATTCGGACCAGAACCGCGCGGTGTATGAGCAGATGCGCACTCTCTTCGCGGACAGCGAAGCGGTGGACGTAATCACGCTGGTGGATGCACTGGCACAGAATGGGGCTTTCAAAGGCGCCGATGATGCCAAGATCTACATTGCCCATATTGCCGAGACGGTTCCGGCCATCTCCAATGTTGATTCCTACATCAAGATCGTCAAGGAAAAATACCAGACCCGGCGCCTGATTGAGGCAGCTCGTTCCACCTTGGAGCAGGCCATCACCGAACCGGACGCCGATATGCTGCTGGAAAGCGCCGAGCAGAAACTGTATGATATCCGGGGCGGCCAGGACAAATCCGGTGTCAAGACCATCCGGGAATCCATTCTGGAAGTCATTGATACCATGCAGAAGCTCAGCGGCGCCGACCGCGACAAGTTTGCCGGGATTCCCACGGGGTTCCATTATCTGGATAATGTCCTCACCGGTCTGGGACGTTCCGACCTGGTCATCCTGGCGGCCCGTCCCGGTATGGGCAAAACCAGTTTTGCGTTGAACATTGCCACCAACGTGGCGCGGCAGCAGAAGATTCCCACCATCATTTTCAGCCTGGAAATGACTTGCGAACAGCTTACCGACCGTATTCTGTCCAGCGTGGCGGGTATCGACAGCCAGGCATTCCGTACCGGCCGGCTGAACAACTCCGACTGGAACGACTTTGCAACAGCCACCTCGCTGCTGTACAACGTACCCATCTACATGGATGACTCCTCCGGTATTTCGGTGCCGGAACTGAAAGCGAAGATCCGCCAGATCAACCAGGACCCCAAAAAGGAAAAGATCGGGCTTGTCATCATCGATTACCTGCAGCTGATGCAGAGTGCCAAGCGCACCGAAAGCCGCGTGCAGGAAATCAGTGATATCACCCGGAACCTGAAGATCATGGCCAAGGAACTGAATGTGCCGGTCATTGCACTGTCGCAGCTGTCCCGTGCGGCCGAAAAGACCACCGGGCGTTCGGACCATCGTCCCCAGCTGTCCGACCTGCGCGACTCCGGTTCTATCGAACAGGATGCCGACGTGGTGTTGTTTCTGTACCGCGCCGCGTATTATAACCGTCAGAACGGCGAAGCCGAACAGGCCAATGAGAATGAGGCCGAGTGCATCGTAGCCAAAAACCGCCACGGTGAAACCAGCATCGTTCGTCTCGGCTGGGACGGCGCGCACACACGCTTCAGCAATTTGGATGAGATTCATGAACAGTATTGATGCGCAAAATGTCATCGAGAAAACCGAGCAAACCTTGCTTGCCTACTGTAAGCAGCAGGGCTTGTTCAAGTCTGGCGACAGGGTCATTGTGGCCTGCTCCGGCGGAGCAGACTCTATGGCCCTTTTGCTGTTTTTGCTGCGGTGCCGCCGGTCTCTTTCCATTGAGGTGCTGGCCACCCACGTGAACCACGGAATCCGCGGTGCCGCTGCCGACAGGGACGAAAAATTCGTGGCCCGCTTCTGCGAGGACCGCGCTGTGGAGCTGTTTGTGTACAACGCCCGGCGCGCGGGGGTGGACATCCCGGAGAACCCCAGCGAGGACTGGGCCCGCAATCTGCGGTATTCCTGGTTTGACGACCTGGCGTCCCGGGAAGAGGCCCACATCGCCACCGCCCATACCATGTCCGATCAGGTGGAAACCGTTTTGCTGCGTATGGCACGGGGAACAGGGTTGCACGGTCTGGGCGGCATTCAGCCGCACCGGGGTGTCTACGTTCGCCCGATGCTTTGTCTGACACGCGCCGAAACCGAGGCATACTGTGCCGCACTTGGGCAAAGCTATGTGCAGGACGAAACCAACGCCCGGGATACCTATGCCCGCAATCGTGTCCGGCATGACGCCGTTCCTGCTCTGCTGTCGGTCAATCCGGCAGCAGAGCGGTGCATCGGGCGCCTGTGCCGTCAGATGCAGCAGCTGGACCGCTGGCTGTACGCCGAAGCGGCCGCGCTTTTGCAGGCGGCGGCTACCTCCCGGGGATATGACCTGCAGATGCTGCGGGATGCGGAAGGCCCGGTACTGGATGCTGCTTTGCACAGTCTGGTTTCTCCGGTGCGGGATGCGGAGGAAAAGTATGTCAGTCTGCTGCGGTTCCTGGTCATGAAAGGGGAGGGCGCACTGCAGCTGACCCAGGATGTGACCTACAAGGTCCAGAATGGACCGGCAGGGAAGGAACTGGTTCGGATTTCGCCCTCCGGTGCGGCACCTGCACCGGCGCCTGCCCAGCCTGCTTTGCCCGGCGTGTATCACCTTCCGGGTGGGTATACTGTTGCTTTGCGGGTGGAAAAGTATGAAGATTTTCTAAAAAATGCACCAATTTTCAAAAAAGACTTAAACTGTTGCGCAGATTATGCTAAAATAAGCAAGAATATCATGCTGCGCACACGGCAGCCCGGGGATGATTACCGCCCGCGGGATCGCCATGTGCGCAAAACGCTGAAAAAATACTATAACGAGCTTGCCATTCCGATGAATGAGCGCCCGCTGCTGCCGCTTCTGGCAGACGGCAGTGAGGTGATCTGGCTGTGGGGCTCCGGCTTTGCCGAAGGTTTTGCGCCGGATCGCTTCACCCGGGAAGTGCTTGTTATCCGTACCGAAAAAACGGAGGTTTGATGTATGCAGTCTATGCACCAGGATATTGACCATATCCTAGTCTCGGAAGAACAGCTGAAGGCCAAGGTGGCCGAACTGGGCGCACAGATCAGTGCCGATTATGAAGGTCGTGACCTGTTGCTGGTTTCCATCCTCAAGGGCGCCGTTGTGTTTATGGCTGACCTGATGCGTGCCGTCACCATTCCCTGCGGCATTGATTTTATGGTGGTTTCCAGCTACGGCGGAGCCAACACCAGCTCCACCGGTCTTGTCAAGATCATCAAGGACCTGGATCAGGACCTGACCGGCAAGGATGTGCTGATTGTGGAGGATATCCTGGATACCGGCATCACCCTTTCCCACCTGATGCCCATGCTGCAGATGCGCCGTCCCAACAGCCTGCGCCTGTGCACCATCCTCAGCAAGCCCAGCCGTCGCAAGGCCGATATCGAACCGGATTACTGCGGCTTTGAGGTGCCCGACGAGTTTGTGGTCGGCTACGGTCTGGATTACGATGAAAAATACCGCAACCTCCCTTATGTG
>CAUEKL010000114.1 GCA_959018215.1 uncultured Gemmiger sp. | reverse complement strand
CCCGCCGTCCGGCATTTGCCGTGGTTCAGGCTTTTTTCTTTCTGCCTTTGCGGCTGTCCCAGGCCCGGAGCAGATCCCCCAGGTTCATGGTCAGCAGGGAGACGGGGGCTTCCCACCGTTTGCCGCTGCGTTTGGCCACCAGGTCCATGACCTCCTGGGCGGTGCCGGGGGTGATCTTGGTCTTGTCCACCATCACCGCCGTATCCCGCCCCAGGAAGAGGTACAGATAGTTCTTGTCGCTGACCAGGCGGTCCAGCTGTTCATAGCGCAGTTTTTTATGGGCGTTGCCTTCCTGCAGTTCCATGTGCCCGGAAAAGAAGGTGCACACATCGCTGGGCAGGGCTCCCTTGCGGGCATCCAGCACGTTTTCCGCCTGGATGGTGGCGGGGAAATCCCGCCCCACAAACAAAAGGCAGCCCGCCAGCAGCAACAGCCCCTGGGCCCACATGGGCACCTGGGCAAACAGGCCCGCCGCCACCAGGGCGATGCCCGCCGCAGCCGTGGCCACCACCCGTCCCAGGCAATAGGTGTTGTAGCGGGTGTGGAAGAGTGCGTGGATGGAATCTTCGGTATGGTCGATCCGGCCTTCATACTGCACCGCCATGGAGCGCCTTCCTTTCCCGGCAGCACATCCTTGGGCCGCCGTCAAATATCACGTTTTGCCATTCCTGTATATGTGCACAGTGCACAAAAATTATAGTTATTCCTTGTGCATCTGCGTCATATCGTTTATCTTTGTACAAATAATAACAAATTATGAACCTCAAATCGTCTTGTTTTGTGACGCAAACCTCGCAATTTGTGATATACTCAGAACACAAGGAAAATCCCTTTCAGGAGGCACCCGACCATGGTAACCTACATGACCCCCTACGCCGACCAGAACATCACCCAGGAGGTGGCCAACCTGCGCCTGCCCCTGGACAAGGTGGTGGTGGGCTGGTACTCCAACCGGAAGGTGCGGCAGTCGGTGACCCACTCCCACCCCTACCACGAATACATCTACATGGTCAGCGGCAAGGCACTGTACCACGTGGACGGCAGCCGGTACGAGCTGCACCCCGGGGAGATGATGCTCATTCCCCCGGGCACGGTGCATACCGGCTTTTACGACACCTACGACCGGCTCATCATGCAGATGGACGACGCTTTCTGGCGGGAGACGCTGCGGGCGGTGTACCCCGCTTCCGCCAACCGGGACATTCCGGACAAGCTGATGATTTTCCACGAAGAACCGGTCAGCAAGTGGAATATCCGGGGGCTGATGGAGCGTACCGCCGCGGCCGCCGGGATAAAACAGGAGTTTGAAAAGGAGCTGATGTACCGCACCACCCTGCTGCAGCTGACCCTGATTATCCGGCAGATCATTGCGGAGGACGGGGTGGCCCGTCCTGCCGCCACCAGTCCCCTGGTGGCGCTGATCACTACCTACCTGCAGCAGCATTACCGGGAACCGGACCTGAGCGTGGCCGAACTGGCCAGGATGGCCTATGTCAGCCGGGAGCACCTGTCCCGGGTCTTCAAGGAATACACCATGCAGAGCGTCCACGGCTACCTGACCGAGCTGCGGATGCAGAGCTGCCGCCGGGACATTGCACAGGGCAAACGGATCCTGGACGCCTGCCTGGAAAACGGATTTCCCAATTACAGCAGCTTTCTCAAAACCTTCCACAAGATGTACGGCATCTCCCCCCAGGAGTACCGCACCCGGCTGCGCAGCGCCATTCAGCAATAAACAAGGCCGGACTTCTCCGGCCATGTTCCCACTATGTTATAAAGGAGAGGTTGGTTATGCAGTATCCCGATCTGAAAAACATCTATGTCTGCTTTCCCGGCGGAAAGAACAAGGTCCTGACCATGAGCTTTGACGACGCCTGTATCGAGGACCGGCAGCTGGTGGCCCTGTTCAACCGGTACGGCATCAAGGGCACCTTCAACCTGAATTCCGGGTGGGGCGCTTCGGCAGACCACCTGCGCGCCGAGGAGTGGGCCCAGGTATACCAGGGGCATGAGATTGCCTGCCACACCCGGCTGCACCCCACCATCACCCGCACGCCCCTGGAACAGGTGGCCCGCCAGGTGCTGGAGGACCGCATGGCCCTGGAAGCCATTACGGGGGCGCCGGTGCGGGGGCTGGCCTACCCCAACGGCCACTGGAGCCCGGAAATTGCCGCGCTGCTGCACTCCCTGGGCATCCGGTACGCCCGGGTGGTGGGCGACAGCCACAGCTTTTCCCTGCCCCAGGATTACATGGCCTGGACCCCCACCTGCCACCACCAGCACGGGCTGCTGGAGGACGGGCAAAGATTCGTCGATTCGTATAAATCGCAGTATTTATACATGATGTATGTATGGGGTCACGGGTTCGAGTTTACCTCCCCGGAGGACTGGGCCCGGATGGAGCGGTTCTGTGAGATGACCGGCGGCAGACAGGACACCTGGTACGCCACCAACATCGAGATTGCGGACTACATGGCCGACGCCGCCCGGCTGGCCTTCACCGCAGCGGGGGATGTGGTTTACAATCCCAACGCCCGGTCCATCTGGATCGAGGTGGACGGCGGCAAGGTGGAAATCCCGGGCGGACAGCTGGTCCGGCTGTTCTGAGCCCTGCCCACGCAAAAGAGGCATCCCTGCAGGAACGGGGATGCCTCTTTTGTGTCAGTTGGGATTATCGGGCGGAAGTTTTTGCAGGGTAGGGCTGCCAGCGGGCCAGCCCCGCTTTGTGCAGCCGCAGGGTGGCCCATAAAAAGGCGCCCTGGGAGACGATGTTCACACACTGGGCCAGCCAGTGCATACCGGAGGTATCGTCAAAGGTGGCGCTGAGATAGCCCATGCCCAGCATAAACACAAAGGCCACCACATACAAGGCTGCGGCCAGTCGCTGCTTCATCTTGAGGGAGATGGCAAACAGGGTCCACTGGGACCCGGCACAGCCCACCGTCTGCAGGATGACAAAGGGAATAGTACTGGTGTACACCGGCACCGCTCCCACCCCCAGCAGGGTGGTGGTGCCTTTGCGGTTCCAGGGGGTGAACATGCCCACAAGGGCCAGAAACACCAGCAGGAAGCCGGGGCCCTGCATAGGGAAAAAGCTGTCCGAAAGCAGGGGGTAATCACAGATCCGCAAAGCGTAGAGGATCTTCCAGGTCGCTTTGAACAGCCCGCCGATGAGCACCATGATGGAGCCGGTGGCCAGCAGGGCGTAGGCCCCCTTGACCATCTGGCGGTACAGGTCCCGCTGCAGCAGCACCGCCGCCGCAAAAAAGAGCAGGACCGGGATAAAATCCACAATGGCCATGGGTACGGTGATTCCGTTCATCGTTCACGTCCTCCTTTGGGCAAAAAAGGGTGCCTGTCAGGCCACGATCCATTTCACCTGTTCCAGGTGGTAGAGGGGCACAAAGGGCAGCAGGATGGGGGTGCGCTCCACGTAGGCACGGTAGGCGGGGTCGGCGCCGTAGTTCTTGTTCTGGCGCAGTTCCAGCCGCTTGGCGCCGCTGAACATGACGTACACGATGAGCAGGTAGCCCAGCACGGCCACCACCCACTGCACGGCGCCCTGCAGGGCCCCGATGCCGGAGACCAGCACACCGGTCCAGAAGAGCACCTCCCCCAGGTAATTGGGGCAGCGCACCAGTTTGTACAGCCCGGTATCACAGAAGCGGTTGGGGGCTTTCTGCTTGGCGGCGGATTTCTGTTTGTCGGCGGTGCTCTCGATCACCAGGGCCGCCGCCATGATGAAGGCGCCGATGGGGGCGCTGATGCCCGCCGGGTCCCCGCCGGCCGCCCGGTAGAACACCGGGGAAACCTGCAGCACATACATGACGGCCACACACACCCAGATGACCACCTTGACGAACACCGGCATGGGTTTGCCGTCCCCGGTGGCAGCCTTGAGGGTCTTGCGGTAGGAAGCGCTTTTGATCTCCCGCCAGAGGAGGAACCCGCCCAGGCGGATGCCGTAGACCATGAGCAGCAGGCAGAGCAGGATGTTCCACACCCCCATCCCGCCGCCGTACAGCACCAGGATGGCCGCCCCGGCGCCGCAGACGGCAAAGCCGTAGCCCACCGAGAGGAAATAGACGAACTTGTAAAAGCCCACCGCGCTGAGCACCGCGCACACCGCCAGGATCACCCAGATGGTGGATGGAAAGGCCAGGCGGAACATTTCGGAAAGGGTCATTTTGATTTCCTCCTTTACCGCTGGTACCGGCTGCGGATGTAGTCCCGGAAGCTCTTGTCCCCGTATACATCCGAGCCCACCAGTTCATGGGTCAGGGTCCATTTGGAAAAGCGGATGATGGCTTCCTTGCCGTTTTTCTTGTGCTTGTTCACCCAGGCCAGCACATCAAAGAGGAACACCGGCGCCGACTTGATCACCGGTTCCTTGCCCGCAGCGGCAAAGAACATTTTGGCAATTTCGGCATAGGTGTAGGTCTCCTTGCCGCCCACGTTGTAGACCTTGTTTTCGTCCAGCATGTGCAGCACGATGAAGTCCGCAAAGTCGGCGGTGTCAATGACGTTGGCGCGGCAGTCTCCCTTGCCCAGCAGGGTCACCTGCCCTTTGTCGATCATGGGCATGAATACCTTGGCGATATCGTAGAAATAGCCGGTGGGCCGATGAATCACATAGGGAATGCCGCTGGCTTTCAGGTCCTGCTCAAACAGCGATTTGGCGTGGAGCATGGGGACCTGGGGGTCGCTGTCCGCCTGGATGACCGAAATGTAGGTGAAGTGCTTTACCCCGGCCTTCTTGGCTTCCGCCAGCAGGTTGCAGTTGCCGTGGTAGTCGATATCGTAGTTGGTGATGGTGGCCGACGCCCCGGTAAGCCCCACGGTGGTGATGACCACATCCGCCCCGTCGCACAGGCCCGCCAGGGTTTCGGGGCGGGTCACGTCGATGGTGCGGGGGGTGTATTTGCCCGCCAGACCTTCCAGTTCCTTGGATTTCAGGTCCGCCGCCACCACCTGGTGGCCGTCCCGGACCAGGGCGCGCAGGATGTCCGCGCCCAGATTGCCGAATGCTCCTGCCAGTACAATCTTCATCGGTTCTTCTCCTTTGCCCGTTTGTCGTTGATGATGTCCATGTGTTCGGCAGTGATGAGGGTAACGTTGTGCTCCTTGGCCCAGGCCACGCAGCCCTTGAGGGCGGTGGGCAGGAAGATGCGGGGCACCTTGACCAGCTTGGCGCAGGCTTCGTCGGTGAACTTTACCGTGTCGTCGATGCGGTCGGCGGCGTATTTCACCGAGGAGACGGTGGTCTGACGCACCGGCAGCAGTTCCGGGATAGGCAGCCGGAAACGGGTGTACCAGAAGTTCTTGGAATCCCGGTAGCCGTAATCCACCGGCACCCGGGGGAAGTCCCACCGGCGCACCCCGTTGACGATGGCGTTATAGTACTTTTCCTTCATGAGGATCTTTTCCACTTTCAGGATGAAGTGGGCCCCGAACTGGGAGGTGATGCCGTTGAAATCGTGGTAGGGCGGCGGGTAGCCGTCCATCAGGCCGGGTTGGTCGTTCTGGGCGTTGTCCAGGGTGTCCACCCAGGTGCACTCAAACACCTGGAAGCACTCGGCAATGACCTGGGGGTACTCCCCCGCCGGGTCCGCCGCCTTGCGCAGGCCGTCCTCCAGGGTGAAGATACAGTCCTTCATCTTTTCCGCCGGGGTGTCCCCGGGAAAGCCCATGCGCACCGCCTCCTTGAAATACTTCCGCTTGTCCGGAATGAAGTTCAGGGTGCACTTTTTCCGCTTGAGGATGTGCTGGGCTGTGTTGGAGGAGTTGCGGCAGCACAGCAGCATGGCGTAATAATCCTTGCCGGCGATGTAATAGGGCTGGCAGAGGGAATACGGCCCGAAGCTGGTGCTGCCGTCATCGGCCAGGGTGCCCACCATGACGGTGGGCATGGGGAAGAAGGCCGAGGTCTGGTAAAAATTGTCCACGATGCGCAAATCCTTGAAACTGCTCATGCTGTCCCTTCCTTTCTGTACCATGTGTATTCACCGCAGCCGTCCGGCCAGAATCCCGAGCTGGTCCCGGCCGATATCCGGCTGTAACGCCGCCGCCAGCGCCGCCTCCGCCAGGAGGGGGGCCAGGGCGGTATCTTCCATCTTCAGACGCTCCATCATGGGGCGGATGCGGGCCTCGATCTGGCCGCGCAGCAGCCCGTGGCGGCTCTGGATGATCCCGGAGGAGCCTCCCGTGCGGGAAAACTGCCCCCACACCGGAGCGTACACCGCGGCGAACGCCTCCACCGCCCGGCAGATGCCCTCCAGCCCCTCCGCCGCACAGGCGGCATCGGCGCAGGCGGCGTCCATCCGGGCCAGCGCCACCGTCCAGTCCTCCATCATGATGCAGGCCACCAGGGTGTCCTTGTCCTGGAAATAGTTGTAGATGGTGCCTACAGCCATGCCGCAGTCCCTGGCCAGATTCCGCAGGGAAAGGCCGGTGTAGCCTTTTTCCAGCAGGGTGGCCCGGGCGGTGGACAGGATGCGGGCGCGGGCTTCCTCGATGATCTTGGGCATGGGCGGCCTCCTTTTTATGAACACGTTCATTATATTCAGTGTAGCGTATTGTTATTTTTATATCAATTCACATTCGGCATGAATTTTCCCCATGTTTTTTGGGGACTGTGTACAGCAATCCACGCCCCAACGGCAAAACAAAAAGCCTTACCGGCATACGGTAAGGCTTTGTTGTTTGGGGCAGGCGTTCACACGGCGGCGTCCGGGCCGTTGCGGACCAGGTCCGCCAGGGTGATGCCGTCAAAATATTCGGTGGTCATGCGGTAGAATTCCCGCCACATGGGCAGGGTCTTGCACTGGGCCTGCCGGCTACAGGGGGCGGCCCCGCAGGACAGACAGGCCACCGGGGCCAGGTCCCCTTCGGTCAGGCGCAGGATCTCCCCGGCGGTGCAGTCTTCCGGGTCCCGGCACAGGCGGTATCCCCCGCCCTTGCCCTGCTGGCCTTCCACCAGACCGCCCCGGGTCAGGGCGGGCAGAATCCGTTCCAGATATTTCAGGGAGATGCCCTGCCGGGCGGCGGCTTCCTTCATGGGGATATAGCCGTCCTCCCGGTGTTCTGCCAGATCTACCATGATGCGCAGGGCATACCGCCCTCTTGTGGAAATCATTCCTTGCAACACCTCTGTTCGTTCTCCTTCCTGATTATACAGCAAATCCCGAACAGACTGCAAGGGCGGGGCCGGATTCAGG
>CAUEKL010000113.1 GCA_959018215.1 uncultured Gemmiger sp. | reverse complement strand
GGTTCATATCCCGCTGGATAAACCCCAGCAGACCAACCAGGTTGCGGGAAATGCGGCTCAGCAGGTACTGCATCCGCACCCCCGCGCCGGGCAGATTGGCTTCGGCGTATTCCTTGACCAGGTCGCTGACCAAAGCCTCGATCTCCTCCCGGGTCAGGGTACGGAAGGAATCCCCCTGGCGGCGCAGGGCCTGTTCCAGCACCCAGTGGGTCAGGGTGCCGCTGATGTTGGGGGCCAGTTCGGCCTTCTGCCGGGGTCTGGCCCGCAATACGTACTGCATGAAGTAGCCGAAGGGACACACCGCATACCGCTCGAACCGGGTGGGGCTGATGTGCAGCCGGGGGCCCAGCAGCTTTTCCAGGGCGATGGTGTCGGTGACGGTGGCGGGTTCCCGCCGGGCGGCCCGCTGAATGGCGGCAAAGCCGGGGGCTGCGGAAGGGGTCTCTTCCACCGCCCGCAAGGCGCCCAGCACGGCCGCCCGTTCCGGGGTGTTCTGCTGCCAGACACTGCCCAGCAGGTCCAGGGCAGAGGCCGGGGTAGCCCCCAGATCGGCGGAGGCGGGCTGCACGCCGGGTATCTGCATCAGCTCCAGCGCCGGGGCCAGGGCCGCCGTGACCGGCAGACCCGCCGCGCCGCCGGGCCAGGAAAGCCACAGCCAGCGGGCGGGCGCGGTGAGCGCCTTATAAAAGCAGACCTGTTCCCGGATGACCCGGTTTTCAAAGCAGTCGGGCAGTTCGGCCCCCTGGGCGATCATGGTGTCCCGGTCGGCGTGGGTCAGGAGCCCCTGGTCCCCGGGGGTCTGAGGAAACTCCCCTTCCGCCAGTCCCAGCACAAAGCAGGCGTCGGTCTCGGGCAGACGCATCCGTCCGGCGGTGGTGAAGATCACGCTGTCCAGGCTTTGGGGAATATGCCCCATGTCGGTGGTGCGCAGCAGCAGGGTGAACAGGTCGGCGTACTCCAACGGGGTCAGGGTCGCATCCTCCCCCAGCAGCCGGACCAGGTCGTTGAGCAGCCCGTTGACCACATTCCACTCCCGCAAAGCTTCATCGGCGGCGGGCAGCAGTCCACGGTCCCGCAGTTCCTGCGCCAGCTGCTGCAGGGAGTCCTCGGCCCCGAGAGCCTGCAAAAACAGATACAGACGGCGGGTCAGTTCCCCCACCGCGGCACCCCGGGCCTTGTCCAGGAAGGTCTGGGCCCGGTCCACCAGAAACCTGCGGGCGGCCTCGGCGTTTTTCAGATCGGCATGGTCCTGTTCCGACCAGGTATCCACATAGCCGGAAGGGTTGCGGGTAAAGGGTGCCCGCCAGTCCTCCGCATGGAGGGGCCAGGTATAGGCGTAGTTTTCCAGGGCGCAGGCCTGTTCTTCCGGGATATGAACCAGCCCGGTCTTGAGCAGGCGCAGCAATGCCGCGCCTCCGATGCCGCCCCGCAGAAGATCCAGGGCGGCCAGCACCGCCCGGGCGGGAGCGGTGTTTTCGGGGGTGGTGGCCTCGTCACAGAACAACGGGATATTCTGCAGGCGGAACTCATACCGCACCGCCGGCAGATAGGCCGCGGAATCCCGGCAGATGACCGCCATCTTCCCGTAAGGCACCCCTTTGCGGGCCAGGGCCTTGACCGCCGCAGCCGCAGTCTTGGCTTCTCCCTGACGGCTGTCGGCCTGATAGCAGCCGATGGGTGGCTGCTCCCCGGCCGGGGTTTCGGGCACCGGTTCGGGGGTATAGCCGGGGTCGGCCAGCAGCAGGGACAGTTCGGCCAGAGCCGGGGTCTTGCCATGGCGGTAATCCTGGGTAAGGGTCTCGGTGTGCACCGGCACCCCCGCCTGCCCGGCCATGCGGCGCAAGGTGGCCGCCACCTGCCGGGCACCGCTGAACAGGCCCACGCCCCCGTCGGTCTCCTGAAGATGGTCGCAGCACAAACTGACCGTCAGGTCTGCAGCGGGCAGCATGGCGGCCAGCAGCGCCCGTTTGGGGGCGTTGAAGGTATCAAATTCATCAATGTACACGGCCCGCCCGGCAAAGAATTCCCGGCCGCCGTCGGCGTCCTGCAAACGGCGGGCCGCCTGTTCCTGCCGGTCTCCGGGGTCCATGGCGGTGCCGGCCAACAAGCTTTCGTAGGTTTCGTAGATCAGGGCCAGTTCCCCCAGCTTGTCCGTGTCCGCACCGGGGGCGCGGGCATAATCGGCCAGCCGGGCGGGGGTCACCCCGGCGCTTTTCAGCTCATCGATGGTCTGGGCGGCTTTCTCACAGAAGGCGGCGCTGCGGCGCTGGCGGCTGTAATACACCACCTTGTCCAGCAGCGAGTCCAGCGCCCGGCGCACCAGCACTGCCCGGCCCGCTTCGGTAAGGGTGGGCACCGCCGCACCGCCGTACCGGCGCAGCAGGGCTTCGGCCAGGGAAGTGAAGGAGTAGCTTTCCACATAGCCGGACAGGGTGTCCCCCAGGGTACGGTAAAGGGCCCCTTCGGTGGAGGAGGTGAACTGCTCCGGCACGATCAGGATGCTGCGCTGTCCCGCCTCAGCCCGGGCCTTGAGTTCGGCCCGCAGCCGGGAGGATTTTCCGCTGCCCGAAGGGCCCAGAAGTAAGGTAAGCATGGTAAACCGCCTTTCAGACGTAAAGGTGCAGTCAGGGTTCGGATTCGCAGGCACCGGTCAGGGCCCGGGCGGCGTCCAGCAGGGCGAACCGAACCTCATATTGGCCGAAGACCAGGGCGTTTTCCTCCGGATTCCGGTAGCGGGCTTCGCTGCTGCCCACACACAATGCCGGGTAAAGCACGCAGAACCAGTTGTGGCCTTGGGCGCTGCCCAGTTCAATGCGCAGGGCGGTGTATTCCCCGGCGGGCAGGCGGAAATTGCCGTAGTCTTTGGCATCAAATTCCATTTGTTCCAGCCGCACCGCCACCGTCTGCCGCCCCTGCACCGTCTGTTCGGCAATGGCCTTCAGCTCGGGCAGAGCGGCGCGCACCGCGGCCACCGCCTCCTGCTTGGATTGGACATGGGCGGTCAGGTCGGCCACCGTGTCCAGGATCGCGTCCCGGACCTGCAGTTTGAGATGCTGGTCCTGCCATGTATCGCTGTTGGCCAGGATGTGCAGGCGCAGCGTATCCCCGCAGATTTCCCGGCAAACCGCCTGATACCGGGCAGCCGCAGCGCTGAACGCCACCGTCAGCACAAAAGCCAGGGCAAAGCCCAGTTCCAGCACCCGGCGCAAAGGAACCCGACGAAAGAAACAAGAAATGCTTTTCATGAACAGAACACCCCTTTCGCCGTGAGTATGGGCGAAAGGGGCGTTCAGGATGCAGCCCCGTACGGGGTTTCACACAATTCACACGCCGGCAGGCTTGGGACGGCGCCGGGGTTCGGGGACAACCCGGGCACCGCCCCGGGTGGGACGGGCCAGATACACCTGGGTGTACTGTCCACGCAGGGCATCAGCGGCGGCGCGGGCGGATTCTTCCGCCTCAAACACGCCGAAAACCGCTGCCCCGGAACCGGTCATCAGGCTGGTGAGGGCACCGTTTTGGTTGAGCAACTCACAGATGGCCGGGGTCTCGGTGGCCCCGGAACAGTGTTCCAGGGCGTTGCCCGCTGCGGCGCATACACCGCGCAGGTCCTCCGCCCGGACGGCGGCCTCCTGCTGTTCGCAGTCAGGGTGTACCGGGCTGCCCATCTGATCATACCGCTGGAAAGCCTCCGGGGTGGAGATGCCCACGCTGGGCATGACCACCACGAACCAGCAGTCCGGGCAGGGCGGCAGGGGCTTGAGCAGGTCACCCACGCCCCGCACCCGGCAGGTACCGCCCATGAGGGCAAAAGGCACGTCCGCCCCGATGCCGGCGCCGATGGCACACAGTTCGCTCATGGAAAGGCGGGCGCCGTACAGTTCGTTCAGGCCCACCAGCACACCGGCGGCGTCGGCGCTGCCGCCCGCCATGCCGGCCCGCACCGGCACCTGCTTGTGGATGGTCATATCCACCCCGGCCAGGAGCCCGGTGTAGTTGAAGAAGGCCAGCGCCGCCTTGACGGCGGTGTTCTTGTCGTTCACCGGCACAAAGCTGCCCGGCATGCGCAGGTTGAGATACGGGCTGCGGCGCAGTTCCAGCCGCTCATACAGATCAATGGTCTGCATGACCATATCCAGGTCGTGGTATCCGTTGGGCAGGGTGCCCACCACATCCAGGGACAGATTCAGCTTGGCGGGTGCCAGCACGGTCACAACTTTTTTGTTATGCACAAAGGGGCTCCCCTTTCCTACCCTTATTGTTTTTCCTTCAGCCAGCCGTGTTCGTCCAGGAAACGGCGGATGCGGCGCATGGCGGTTTCCAGGTGGTCCACACTGTAGGCATAGCTGATGCGGGCAAAGCCTTCCCCCGAAGCGCCGAAGGCATCCCCGGGCACAATGGCCACCTCCTGCTCCCGCAGAAGGCGCTCACAGAATTCTTCACTGGTCAGGCCGCTGACCTTGATGCAGGGAAATACGTAAAAGGCTCCCCTGGGTTCAAAGCAGGTCAGCCCCATATCATTGAGAGCCTTGACCACAAATCGGCGGCGGCGGTTGTACTCGTCCCGCATGATCTCGATCTCGTCATCGCAGGAGCGCAGGGCCACAATGGCCGCATACTGGCTGGTGGTGGGGGCGGACATGATGCAGCTCTGGTGGATCTTGGTCATGACCGAGATCACCGGCTGAGGACCCACGGCATACCCCAGCCGCCAGCCGGTCATGGCGTAGGCTTTGCTGAAACCGTTGACCACAATGGTCCGCTCCTTCATGCCGGGCAGGCTGGCAATGCTCACATGGCGGTCCAGCCCGTAGGTCAGTTCGGCGTAGATCTCGTCCGAAAGGACCATGATATCGGTGCCCCGCAGCACCTCGGCAATGCCTTCCAGGGTCCGGCGGTCCATGACGGCGCCGGTGGGGTTGTTGGGGAAAGGCAGGATCAGCAGCTTGGTGCGGGGGGTGATGGCGGCACGCAGGGCCTCCGGGGTCAGGCGGAATTCATCCTCCGCCTTGGTGGCAATGTGTACCGGCACGCCGCCGGTGAGCTGGGTGATGGGTTCGTAGCAGACAAAGCAGGGTTCGGGAATGATGACCTCATCCCCGGGAGCCACCAGGGCCCGGATGGTCATGTCGATGGCTTCACTGCCGCCCACCGTGACCAGGACCTGTTCCGGTTTGTACTCCAGGTCCATGCGGCGGTCCAGATACCGGCAGATCTCCGCCCGCAGCTCCTTCAGGCCCGCGTTGGCGGTATATTTGGTCCTGCCCTGTTCCAGGCTGCGGATGCCCGCATCCCGGATGCTCCAGGGAGTCTTGAAGTCGGGTTCGCCCACCCCCAAAGAGATGCAGTGCGGCATATCCGCCGCCAGATCGAAAAACTTGCGGATGCCGGACGGCCGCATCTCCTGGGCCGCCGGCGCAAGCAGTTGGTCGTAATTCATCACAGCACCGTACACTCCCTGTCGTCAGCTTCCTCACTCTGATACAGCCGTCCGCTGCGCTTGTAGGTGCGCAGCACAAAGCTGGTGGCCGTGGACAGCACATCGTCCAGCGGAGACAGACGCTTGGCGACGAAGAGGGCGATTTCCTGGAAACTGCGGCCCTTGATGGTGACCTGCAGGTCGTAGCCGCCGCTCATGAGCAGCACACTGTCCACCTCATCAAAGCTGGCAATGACCGAAGCGATCTCATCAAAGCCGCGGCTCTTGCGGGGAGAGACATGCAGTTCGATGGAGGCTTCCACCAGGTTGACGCCGGCGCGCTCCCAGTCGATCAGGGCCTCATACCCGCGGATGTACCCCTTTTCGGCGGCCTCATCCATCATGGCGGCCACTTCCACCGGCGTTTTATCCATCATGGCGGCGATGTCTTCCACCGACAGGCGGCCGTTCTTTTCCAGAATATGCAGCAATTCTTCCATAGTGCAGCTCCCCTTTTGCAAGAATCTTATGCGGAGGTCCTCCGCCGGATACCATCCGCACGGGCCCCGCGGGCGCGCCGCCGAAAGCCCGTCCTGCGGGACACGGCGGCTGTTTCTGAATATTATACCATATTCTTACCAAAGGAGGAAGTCTTTTCCGGTGCAGCGGCTTATGATCCATCGGGCAGCGGGTCGGGCTGCATCTCGCACATATCCTTCCAGTAGCGTTTGGGAGCATGGGTGCGCTGGCAGGTGGGGTTGTACCGCTCCTGAATGGTCAAAGCACGGAAGAACCGCTTCCACAAAGCCTGCCAGTCCTCTTCAGCCGGGTCGGGCGCGGGGGTATACTGCTTCATCTGCATGTAGCAAACCCGCCCGCTGCGGCGCAGCAGGGCCATACCGTGGGTGGCGTCAAAGATCAGGAAGTCCTCATCCGGCAGGCGGCTGCAGAAGTGCCCCCGCAGCAGCGGCAGGATGTTGTGCCGGGGATGGATGATGGTACCCAGCATGGTCCCGCGCTGCTCAAAGCGGAGGAATTCGATGTATTTATGGCTCTCATTGTTCACCGCCCGCTCCAGTTCAAAGGCGGCAGACACATCCGCATCCCCCAGCATCCGGGCGGCGGATGGGCCCCGCTCAAAGCAGATACGGGCAAACCGCAGCAGAATCAGTTCCTTGCCCGGTTCGTCGGCCAGAAAGCCGGTGGTGATCCGCTCTTTCACCACCGCCCCCAGACGGTTGAGTCCCGCCGCCACCCGGCGGGCCAGTTCGGGACGGGTCTCGATCTCCCGCTGGGCAAACAGGGAGGTCTGCCCCTCACTGGGCGGCAGCACCGCGGCAGGGATCTCCTTCTTGGAGAAGCTCTCAAAAATGCAGCACAAAAAACCCTGAAAACTGCCGTCGTAGCAGTAGGACACATCGCTTACAGCCGCTTGGTAAGACATGTGAGTGCCTCCTGTCTGACAAGGCCGGCCGCCTGCCGGGCATCCAGTCCGGCATCGACCAGCTGATGGACCGCAGGCGCCGCCCCGGGCAGTGCCTGGGGAAGGAAATCATCCAGGGAAAGCTGACGCATCCCCACCCCGAAGGCGTTGGGGTCCAGCAGGGCGGCGGCCACCTCGGCCCGGGTACCGTGCACCGGGGCCTTGCCGTTGCAGGTGATGAAGTACCGGGCCCGCTTGAGCACCACCCCGATGCGCTTGAGTTCCTCCAGCCCCAGGTACTGCTGGCGCCGGGCCGCCAGGATGCGCTGCACACTCTTGGGGCCGATGCCGGGCACCCGCAGCAGCTGGGCCTTGGAGGCCGTGTTCACCTCCACCGGGAAAAATTCCGGATGGCGCAGGGCCCAGTTGCATGTGGGGTC
>CAUEKL010000112.1 GCA_959018215.1 uncultured Gemmiger sp. | reverse complement strand
CTTCTTCTCCTGTTGGTTTGCCGCCGCTCGCCGCTGGTGTTAAAATTCTAACAGCCTGGGGCGCAAATATAGCACCCGTCCCGTTACGGTCTGTCATACGGTGCATGATCGGCGTTTTCAAGGGGCGCCGGGCCGGGTCGCGGTGGCTGGGTGCGTGCAGACAGGCGGGGCGCAAACGCTCCGCGCTGATACCTTTATTTTTGCATGTTGTTAAGGTTTTGTCAATACCGAACTTGTTCAAAATCCCCTTCTTTTTCAATTTCTTTTCGGCTTTTTGCCCAAATCTGCCCTTTTCCCTACCTATATTATAGAAATGCGGCACAATTCTCCCGCTTCCCCCTGCCCCCGTTTCCCTGCCGGCAACCTTTTTGCCAATCCGGCGACAAATTCCCCCAAAGGGCTTGACCGCTCGGCCGGCAGGTGTTATTCTTTTAACAGATACTGCCTGTACCGCGGTATTCCCGCCGCGGCACACAGCTTTGTGATGACAAAACGAGGTGTTTTTTTATGGTCAAGAGTTTTGACGAACTGATCTCCAAGGTCAAGGAATGCGGCAAGAAGACCATCGCGGTGGCTGCCGCCGAGGACGACGCCGTTCTGGAAGCCGTTGCCGAAGCCCACAAGCAGGGCATCGCCGACGCCATCCTGGTGGGTGACGAGGCCAAGATCCGCGCCATCGCCGCCGAGATGAACATCGACCTGTCCGACTACCGCATCATCAACGAGCCGGACAAGACCGCCGCCTCCCTGAAGGCCGTGAAGCTGGCCCACGACGGCGAAGCCGACATGTACATGAAGGGCCTGCTGGACACCAAGACCTTCCTGAAGAGCATTCTGGACAAGGAAGTGGGCCTGCGCACCGGCAAGACCCTGAGCCATGTGGCCGTGTTCCAGATCGAGGGTGTGGAGCAGCTGCTGTTCCTGTCCGACGTGGCCTTCATCACCTACCCCACCCTGGAGGACAAGGTCCATATCATCGAGAACACCGTGGAAGTGGCCCACGCCTGCGGCGTGGAATGCCCCAAGGTGGCCCCGCTGGCCGCCGTTGAGGTGGTCAACCCCAAGATGCCCTGCACCGTGGATGCCGACGAGCTGCGCAAGATGTGCGAAGAGGGCAAGATCACCGGCTGCGTGGTGGACGGCCCCCTGTCCATGGACATTGCCATTGACCCCGAAGCCGCTGCCCACAAGGGTGCCCAGGACCGCCCTGCCGCCGGCAAGGCCGACGTGCTGCTGTTCCCCGACATCCAGGCCGGCAACCTGGTCTACAAGACCCTGGTGCACACCGCCAAGTGCGAGAACGGCTGCATCCTGACCGGCACCAAGGTGCCCGCCATCCTGACCAGCCGCTCCGACTCCTTCAAGACCAAGGTCAACTCCATCGCCCTGGCCGCCGTGGTGGCCGCTGCCCTGAATAAGTGAGCACTGATTCCGCGAGAACGGTAAGAGAAGAATAACATTTGAAGAAGGAAGCGAGCTACCATGTCTATCAAGAGCCTTATCATCAACCCCGGTTCCACCTCCACCAAGATCGGCGTTTTTGAGGACGAGACCCTGCTGTTCGACAAGACCCTGCGTCATCCCACCGAGGAGATCGCCAAGTATGCCTCCATCATCGACCAGAAGGATTTCCGCAAGCAGATCATCCTGGACGCCCTGAAAGAGGACAACTGCGATATCCATTCCTTTGATGTCATCGTGGGCCGCGGCGGCCTGCTCAAGCCCATTCCGGGCGGCACCTATCCCGTCAGCGACGCCCTGCTGGCCGACCTGATCGCCGGTGTGCAGGGGCAGCATGCCTCCAACCTGGGCGGCATCCTGGCCCGGGAGATCGGCGACGCCATCGGCAAGCCCTCCTACATTGTCGACCCCGTGGTGGTGGATGAGCTGACCGATGTGGCCCGGATTTCCGGCATGCCCGAACTGCCCCGCCGCAGCATCTTCCACGCCCTGAACCAGAAGGCTGTGGCCCGCCGGTATGCCAAGGAGCACGGCACCACTTACGACGCCCTGAACCTCATCGTCATCCACATGGGCGGCGGCGTTTCCGTGGGCGCCCACTGCAAGGGCAAGGTCGTGGATGTAAACAACATCCTGGACGGCGAGGGCTGCTTCAGCCCCGAGCGCGCCGGCACCGTGCCGGTGGGCGACCTGATCAAGATGTGCTTCTCCGGCAAGTACACCCAGAAAGAGATCTACAAGAAGATCTGCGGCAACGGCGGTTTCAACGCCTACCTGCACACCAACGACGCCCGCGTGGTGGAAAAGATGGTGGAGGAAGGCAACGAGTACGCCAAGCTCATCCAGGACGCCTTCTACTACCAGATCGCCAAGGATGCCGGCGCTATGGCTGCCGTGCTGCACGGCAAGGTGGACCAGATCATCCTGACCGGCGGCATTGCCTACGCCCAGCTGACAGTGGACAAGCTGACCGAAAGCCTGGGCTGGATCGCCCCCATCACCGTTTATCCCGGTGAGGACGAACTGTTGGCCCTGGCCCAGGGTGCCCTGCGCGTCATGACCGGCGAAGAAGAGCCCCAGACCTATTGATTCAGATGGATCGGACCCCGGCCCCGCGCTTGACGGGCGCCGCCTCAGCGGTTATAATGAGTAATACCGCCGAGGTGTTGCGCAGCTGGTAGCGCGCCTGGTTTGGGACCAGGAGGCCGCAGGTTCGAGTCCTGTCACCTCGACCAAAAGCAGGCAGAAACGAAAGTTTCTGCCTGCTTTTTTGTTTGCCGCCACCCAACAAAGGGAGGACGCAGTCCACATGGACTGCGCCCTCCCTTTGTTATACCCAAAAGTTACAGCTGGCTCTTGTAGAGTTCCTTGATTTCTTCCACGCTGGTGTCGCGGGGGTTGCCCGGGCAGCAGGCATCGGCAAAGGCGGACTCGGCCAGGAACTGGATGTCCTCCTCCTTCAGGATGCCCTGCAGGTTGGCGGGGATGCCCACGTCGGCGGAAAGCTTCTTGACGGCGGCGATGGTGGCGTCGGCGGCCTCGGCATCGGTCATAGCGTCGATACCCTCCACGCCCATGGCCTTGCCCACGGCGCGGTAGCGCTCACCGGCCACACTCTTGTTGTATTCCAGGCCCACCGGCAGCAGGATGGCGCAGGCCACACCGTGGGGGGTGTCATACAGGGCGCTCAGGCCGTGGGCCATGCTGTGCACAATGCCCAGACCCACGTTGGAGAAGCCCATGCCGGCGATGTACTGGCCCAGGGCCATGCCTTCCCGGCCTTCCGGCGTATTCTGGACAGCGCCGCGCAGGTTCTCGGAGATCAGGCGGATGGCTTCCAGATGGAACATATCGGAGATGGTGCAGTGCCCCTTGGTGATGTAGCCCTCAATGGCATGGGTCAGGGCGTCCATGCCGGTGGCGGCGGTCAGGCCCTTGGGCATGGAAGCCATCATATCGGGGTCCACCACGGCCACCTCAGGGATGTCGTTGGTATCCACGCAAACGAACTTGCGCTTCTTTTCCACGTCGGTGATGACGTAGTTGATGGTGACCTCGGCAGCCGTACCGGCGGTGGTGGGCACCGCGATGGTGAAGACCGCATGCTTCTTGGTGGGGGCAACCCCTTCCAGGCTGCGCACATCGGCAAACTCAGGGTTGTTGATGATGATGCCGATGGCCTTGGCGGTATCCATGGAGGAGCCGCCGCCGATGGTGACGATGCAGTCGGCTTCCGCCTGCTTGAAGGCTTCCACGCCGTCCTGGACATTCTGGATGGTGGGGTTGGGCTTGATCTCGCTGTACACGGAATAGGCAAAGCCCGCCGCATCCAGCAGGTCGGTGACCTTCTTGGTGACGCCGAACTTGACAAGGTCGGGGTCGGAGCAGACGAAGGCCTTCTTGTAGCCGCGGGAGGTCAGCTCGGGCACAATGTTTTCGATGGCGCCATGGCCGTGATAGGAAATAGTGTTCAGAACAATACGGGAAACCATGGGAAATCTCTCCTTTGTATCATAGAATCAGGCGGACCGGATGCCCGCCATGGAAAACGATGAAAACAGCTGTATCAGCCTTATAATCCGATTATAGCACAAGATTCCGGAGGCTGTATCCCGGGCAAATGGTAAAATTTTCAGGTATTTTTTTGACACATCCGCACAGGTAAATTTTTTTTGAACGTTCCGAGTTATTAGACACATGTCTAAAATTGTATATGGTTTTTGTCTCCTTCCGGTATTAAGATAGAATGACAGCCTTGGAAAAGGCTGCTTTTTTGACTTGTAGACGGGAGGATTTTTCTGCCATGGAAGAAAAGAAGCCGAAAACCGGCGGGATGGAAAAGATTGCCACCTTTATTGTGGACAAGCGCAATCTTTTCTTCCTGTTATACGCCCTGGCGCTGATCTTCAGCGTTGTGGCGTCGGGCTGGGTGAAGGTGGAGAACGATATCACCACCTACCTGCCCGCCGACACCGAGACCCGCCAGGGTCTGACCGTGATGAACGACAATTTCACCACCTTCGGCACAGCCCGGGTGATGGTCTCCAACGTGACCTACGACACGGCCCGGGACCTGGCCGGGACCCTGGAAGGGGTGGATGGGGTGTACAGCGTGGAGTTCGACGACACCGCCGACCACTACAAGCAGGCTTCGGCCCTGTACACCGTGACCTTTGACGGAACTTCCACCGACGAGATCAGCCTGCAGGCCCTGGACGGCATCGACCAGGCGCTGGCCGGGTATGACGCCTATGTGGACACCGAGGTGGGGCAGGACATGTCCGCCGACCTGGCCAACGAGATGGGGGTCATTCTGGTCATTGCCGCGGTGATCATCGTGGTGGTGCTCACCCTGACTTCCCGCTCCTACGCCGAGGTGCCGGTGCTGATCCTGACCTTCGGCGCCGCCGCTTTGCTGAACATGGGCACCAACTTCTTGTGCGGCACCATCTCCTTCATCTCCAACTCGGTGACGGTGATCCTGCAGCTGGCCCTGGCCATCGACTACGCCATCATCCTGTGCCACCGTTTTTCCGATGAGCACGAGACCAAGGACACCCGGGAAGCCTGCATTGCCGCCCTGTCCAAGGCCATTCCGGAGATCAGTTCTTCCTCGCTGACCACCATCTCCGGCCTGGCGGCCCTGGCGTTCATGCACTTCGGCATCGGGCGGGACATGGCCACCGTGCTCATCAAGGCCATCCTGTTCAGCCTGCTGTCGGTGTTCACCCTCATGCCCGGGCTGCTCATGGTCTTCAGCCGCAAGATCGACGCCACCCGTCACCGCAAACTCATTCCCCAGATCACCTTCCTGGGCAAGTTTGACGTGGCCACCCGGTTCATCATCCCGCCCATCTTTGTGGTGGTGGTGGTCATTGCCGCCGTGCTGGCCAACCAGTGCCCCTACTGCTACAGCTTCACCGACCTGGTGACCCCCAAGCAGAGCGTGAGCCAGATCGCCCACCAGAAGATCAAGAACACCTTCGGCAACAACAACATGGTGGCGGTGATCGTGCCCAAGGGCAACTACGACGCCGAGCGGCAGATCCTGGACCAGCTGGAAGCCTGCCCGGAGGTGGATTCCGCCCAGGGACTGGCCAACACCGAAGCCCTGGACGGCTACATGCTGGCCGACGCCGTGACCCCGCGTCAGCTTTCGGAGATCGCAGGCATCGACTACGAGGCCGCCGAGGCCCTGTACGCGGTGTACGCCGTGGACCAGAACCAGTACGGCAGTGTGCTCAGCGGCATCGGGGATTACAAGGTGCCCCTGTTCGACATGTTCATGTTCCTGCAGAAGGAGATGAAGGACGGCAACATCACCCTGGAGGGAGAGATGCAGGACACCCTGGACGAGCTGTTCGACCAGCTGAACTGGGCCCAGGTCCAGCTGCAGAGCGACAAATACAGCCGGATGGTGGTCTACCTGAACCTGCCGGAAGAAAGTGACGATACCATGGACTTCCTGACCACCATGCACAACATCATCGGGCAGTATTACAGCGGGGACTACTACGTGGTGGGCAACTCCACCAACGTGAAGGACCTGTCCAGCTCCTTCGTGCAGGACAACGTGCTCATCAGCGTGCTGTCGGCCCTGTTCGTGGTGCTGATCCTGCTCTTCACCTTCCAGTCGGTGGGTCTGCCCATCCTGCTGATCCTGGTCATCCAGGGCAGTATCTGGATCAACTTTTCGGTGCCCACCCTGCAGAATGAACCCCTGTATTTTCTGGGCTACCTCATCGTCAACGCCATCCAGATGGGCGCCAACATCGACTACGCCATCGTCATTTCCAGCCATTATACCGACCTGAAGAAGGAAATGCCCATCCAGAAAGCCATGATCACGGCGCTGAACCAGGCATTTCCCACCATCTTCACCTCCGGCACCATTCTGGCGGTGGCCGGCGCCCTGATCGGCGTCATGACCACCAACCCGGTCATTGCGGCCATCGGCTCCTGCCTGGGCCGCGGCACGGTGGTCTCCATCCTGCTGGTGCTGGCGGTGCTGCCCCAGATCCTGCTCATCGGCGACGTGATCGTGGAGCGCACCAGCTTTGCCATGAAGGCCCCCATCGACCTGACCCGCATCAACCGCACCGCCAGCGGCAACATGCGGGTGAGTGGCCGGGTGCGCGGCTATGTGAACGGGATCATCGACGCCGAGATACGGGGCACTTTGAACGGCACCCTGAATGCGGCGGTGACCTCCGGCACCACCATCGAACCCGCCCAGCCCGACTACTGCCTGCCGCAGGAGGTTTCCGACGCGGAGGTCTGGGCCCAGAACTACACCGAAGGGGAGGAAGTATGATGACCAAGACAGTGAAACGGAGCCTTTGCGCCCTGCTGAGCATGGCCCTGCTGGTCTGCTGCCTGCCGTTGGGCGCCCTGGCCGAAGAGGAGACCGGCGTCATCCGTCTGAACGACGCCGAGGACCTGGTCCGGCTGGCGGAGAACTGCCGCCTGGACAGCTGGAGCCGGGATAAGATTGTCTACCTGGACGCCGACATCGACCTGAGCGGCACCGGCTTCGGGGGGATCCCCAGCTTCGGCGGCCGGTGGGAAGGCCAGGGCCATACCGTCAGCGGCCTGAACCTGACCGCCGACGGCAGCGTGCAGGGATTGTTCCGGTACATTCAGACCTCGGGGGCGGTGTACAACACCACCGCTTCCGGCACCGTACAGCCCGGGGGCACCCGGGCCCAGGTGGGCGGATTTGCGGGGCAGAACGCCGGTACCATCGAAAACTGCCGCTTTGACGGCACCGTCACCGGCACCAGCCAGGTGGGCGGCATGGCCGGGGTGAACACCGCCGACGGCGTCATTTCCG
>CAUEKL010000111.1 GCA_959018215.1 uncultured Gemmiger sp. | reverse complement strand
GGCCGGGGCGGTGCGGGGGCGGACTTTGCCGCTGCGCTGGTTGCCGCCCTGGCAGGTGGTGTGCTCTGCGGTGCCATCGGAACGGAAAGCGGCCTGAGCCGGGACGGCTACGGCGAGTTTTCCATGAACCTGAATGCAGTTTTCAATCCCTATTCCCGGGGACAGTATACCTGGTCCCGGCTGCTGCCGGTGCTGCCCCAGCAGACCAACCAGTATGACGGATTCAACTATCTGGGTCTGGGGGTGCTGGCTCTGCTGGCCCTGGCCCTGGTTCTGTCCGTCATTGCCGCCGTCCGCCGTCCTCCGGAGGTCAAAACCTGGTGGAAGCGCAACTGGCCGGTGGCGGCAGGCTGTGCTCTGCTCACCCTGTTTGCGGTGAGCAACCGGGTGTGGTGGGGGACCGTGGGGTTCTCCGTTCCGCTGCCCGGGTGGCTGCTGGATCTGTGCGGCATCTTCCGGGCCAGCGGGCGGATGTTCTACCTGCCTGCCGCCTGCCTGCTGGTGTGGGGCGTATATACCCTGCGGGATGCCTGCCGCCGTCTGCCCGGACCGACAGCTTGCAGCTGTGTGGGGTTGGCGGTATTGCTGGCTGTACAGATGTGGGATCTGTCCGCCGTGGCGGCTGAAAAGCGAAACTACTTTACAGCGGCCATGGCCCAGCCCACGGAGAACGTGGCCTGCCATCCCATGACGGAGGGCATCGGTGCCGGCCGCAGCGCCTTGCTGGCGGCAGGGGAGGTGCGGGAAGACCGTCTGCGTTTGCTGGCCATCCTGGCCGGCAAGGAAGGGCTGCCCACCAACCTGGATATTGCGGTGTCCGGCAGCCATGAGGCGGCTGCCCAAAGCCGTGCCGATACCGCGGCACAGCTGCTCAACGGGCAGTATGACCCCACGGCCGTCTATGTCACCACCGACGAATCGGTGTGGAATCAGTGGCAGCAGATCTTTGCCGATGATCCTGCGCCCACCTTCTTTGTGGCGGATTCCTGCTATTTCATGCTCTGTCTGGAGCCATGACGGGCACTATCAATTCAAAAAAAGGAGAACATCTTCATGCGCGCCGTGATTCAACGTGTATCCGGAGCCTCGGTGGTGGTCAACGGCGGGGAGCCGCGCACCATCGGCCCGGGACTTGTCATTCTGCTGGGCGTCTGCGATGGGGAAGACGGGACCAT
The DNA here is from genome assembly GCA_959018215.1 of uncultured Gemmiger sp. Classification (GTDB taxonomy): domain Bacteria; phylum Bacillota; class Clostridia; order Oscillospirales; family Ruminococcaceae; genus Gemmiger. The sequence continues at coordinate 6,136 of CAUEKL010000111.1, read as the reverse complement.
CGTCCCCAAACTGGCCGCCAAATGCGCCAACCTTCGTATTTTTACTGATGACCAGGGCAAGCTCAACCGCAGCGCGGCGGAGCTGGGCCTGTCCGCTCTGGTGGTTTCCAATTTCACCCTGTACGGGGATACCTCCCGCGGCAACCGTCCCAGCTTTATCCGGGCCGCCAAGGGGGAAGCTGCCGAAAATCTGTACCGGGCATTCCTTGCCGAACTGGACAAACAGCCTTTGAAGGAGCTGCAGCACGGAGAATTCGGCGCCGACATGCAGGTGTCCCTGATAAACGATGGCCCCGTGACCATCATGATCGATACCGACGAATGGAAAAAGTGAGGTACCCCATGAAACTTCTGCATATCAACGGCCCCTGGCCGCTGTGCACCAACACCTTCCTGCTCATCACCGAAGCCGGACACGGCGTTGCCATCGACCCGGCTGCCGATGCTGCGCGGTATCTGGATCCGCTGAAGGAAGCCGGTGCCACCCTGACCCATATCTTCCTGACCCACGGCCACTATGACCATGTGGGGACCGTGGCCGCCCTGAAGCAGCAGACCGGCGCCAGGGTGATGATGGACCCGGCCGACGCCCAGGGCAGTCAGATGTTCCCCCTGACCCCGGATATCATCGACGAGCCCTGGCCCGAAAACGGCACCGTCACGGTGGACGAACTGACCTTCCGCCTGTGGCATACGCCGGGGCACAGCCCGGGCAGCGTCTGCCTGGCCTGCAACGGCTGCCTGTTCAGCGGGGATACCCTGTTTGCCTCTTCCTGCGGCCGTGTGGATTTGCCCGGCGGCAGTCCGGAGCAGATGCGCCGCAGCCTGTCGCTGGTGGCCAATCTGCCCCTGCCCGATGAGACCAAAGTTCTGCCCGGACATGAAAGTTTCTCCACCCTTGGCCAGGAACGCCGCAGCAACCCCTATCTGCTGGGCGAATGGTATTGATCCAGGAGGTTCTCCCCATGCAAATCGTTTTGCGCGGCCCGTCGGCCGGGTATGAAGCCGAACATGTGGCTCGTATGTTTTTCCCGGATGCGGTTCTGGCCGGTGCCGACTTTGTCTTAGAAGATTCCGGCCTGGATGTCATCGCTGCGGTGGATCACTCGGTGGCCCAGCTCGTTTATCTGCGCCGGGACGGTGAGCTGTACTGGAAAGCCGATACGGTGGATCGTGATATGCCTCCCAAACAGCGGGAATACTCCCTGTGCCGGATGCTGTATACCCTGGCCTGTGAACACACCGGCATCCGTCCGCCCTGGGGGATGATGACCGGGGTGCGCCCGGTGCGCATCATTCATGATATGCGGGACGCCGGCGCCACCGAAGAACAGATCAGACAGCGCTTTCTGGAGGAATACGACTGTACCCCCAAACGCTATGAAATGGCCCTGTCCATTGCGGACCTGCAGCGCCCGGTGCTGGAAGAATCCGCCCCCATGGACTGCAGCGTCTATGCAGGCATTCCGTTCTGCCCCACCCGGTGCAGTTACTGCAGTTTCGTTTCCCGCACGGTGGGGGACAAGTCCACCCGCGCTCTGGTGGAACCCTATGTGGACTGCCTGTGCCGGGAACTCACCGCCACCCGCCAGGCGGTGGATGAATGCGGCCTTCGGGTGCGTACGCTGTACATCGGCGGCGGTACCCCCACCAGCCTGACGGCACCCCAGCTGCGCAAGCTCATGGCACAGATGGCCGAAAGCTTTCCCTTGTCCCAGCTGCAGGAGTACACGGTGGAGGCCGGGCGTCCCGACTGCACGGATGAGGAAAAACTGCGCATCCTGAAGGAATACGGGGCCACCCGCATCTCCATCAATCCCCAGACATTCTCCGACGAGGTGCTGCGCAACATCGGACGGCGCCACACGGCCCGGGATATCCTGGACTGTTACCGTACCGCCCGGGCTGTGGGACACGACAACATCAACATGGACCTGATTGCGGGGCTGCCCGGGGACACGGTGGAAGGATTCCGCCGCAGCCTGGAAACGGCCATCTCCCTGGACCCGGAAAACATCACCGTGCACACCCTGACCTTGAAACGGGCCTCCAATCTGGTGGTGGAACACCGGGCCGCTGCATATGCTGATGTGGCAGCCATGCTGCAAAGCTGTGAACTGCTGTACAAGGCCGGTTACCGTCCCTACTACCTCTACCGCCAGAAGGGCACCCTGCAGAATCTGGAAAACATTGGCTGGAGCAAACCCGGCCGGGAATGCCTGTACAATATCTATATCATGGAGGAAGTCCACACCATCCTGTCCGCCGGTGCGGGGGGCTCCACCAAGCTGGTCATGCCGGGGCAGCGCCGCGGCAAGATCGAGCGCATCTTCAACTTCAAATACCCGACGGAATACATTGATCGCTTCGATACGGTCCTGGACCGCAAGAAGGGAGTGAAACGCTTCTATGACTCTTATCTCCAAACAAACACCGCCCAAACGTCTGGTGGGGTGTGAACTCATCAACCTGGCTGCGGCCGATCAGGCTCGCTTTGTGCAGGTGTGTGAGCAGCGCTACCATGACCGTCTGGATGCCGCCGCCCATGCGGCGCTGAACAGTGGGGCGCAGATCATCATGCTCACCGGCCCTTCCGCTGCCGGCAAGACCACCACCGCCCGCAAGCTTTCCCAGCGCATCGCCGCTGCCGGGCGCCGCAGTGCGGTCATCAGCCTGGATGATTTCTTTGTGGGGGAGGGGCGTTATCCCAAACAGGCGGACGGCTCGGATGACTACGAGTGCGTGGAAGCGCTGGACCTGCCGGTTCTGCGCCAATGTCTGCAGGATCTGGCTGCTACGGGGGTCTGCGATACGCCCGTCTTTGACTTTCTGACCCAGAAACCCACCGGCTCCACCCGTCATATCGACGGCCGCGGCGGTGTGGTGGTAATTGAAGGCCTGCATGCCTTCAATCCGGCGTTGGGGGTGGACAGTCTGCCCAAGGGAGCGGCCATCCACATCTATGCAGGATTGCGGGAAGAGTATGCCGCTCCGGACGGCTCCCGGGTGCTGGCCACCCGGGATATCCGCCTGGCCCGCCGCCTGACCCGGGATTTCTTGTTCCGCGGCCATGACGCTGATTTTACCCTGCGGTTGTGGCCCCATGTCTGCCAGTCGGAAGACCGCTATATCAAAGCCTTCAAGAGCCGGGCCGACCTGGTACTGGATACTTCTTTCAGCTATGAAGTGTGCCTGTGGGGGCTCTATACCCGTGAGATGACGGCTACCGAATACGCAGACCGTCTGCAGGAACTCTGCCGCCGTTACGCGGCCTTTGACCCGCTGCCCGGCACGGCGGTGCCCCAGGACAGCATGCTGCGGGAGTTTATTGGACAGTAAACAGGAAAGTGTGCTGATACTGGCAAATATTAACGAAAACGTAACATTTTCGCCGCATTTCAGATTGAAAAGCGCGGCGCAATCGGCTATAATGCAGATAGCAGCGGGTCGTGTAAGACACGGCCCGCCCCAGTATCATACGAATGTGAGGTGCGTTTCCCATGACGTTTGAACTCGATTTTGACAAGATCAAAGAGCAGAGCATGCAGTTTGTGGATGTTGCCAAGAAGACCGCCCTGGATCTGGCCGACAAGGGCAAGAACCAGCTGGACCTGATCAACCAGCAGACCCAGCTGTCCAAGGCTCAGCGCCAGCTTGGCGCCCTGGTGTATACCCTGCATAAGTCCGGGGAGGAGAACCAGCCCCTGGTGGATAAGTATATCGAGCATATCGCTTCCATCGAAGCGGCCATTGAGGAGATCAAGGGCCGCATGACCGCCGACGAGGCAGCGCAGGCCGAGGAAGCCGCCGCCCAGGCCACCGATGTGACCGACACCGCCGAAGCCGCCGACACCGCCGAGGAATCCTATGAGGACGAGGAAGAGCAGACCCCCAGCCATTACACCAAGGTCTGCCCCGTCTGCAATGCCAAGGTGGATGTGGATGCGCTGTTCTGCAACCACTGCGGTGCCCAGCTGTAAATTCTGCTTGACGAATCCGAATTCTGTTGTACAATAGGAATCCGGCGCTTTGCGCCGCCTCAGAGGAAGTTATGATTGCGTACCCGAAAAAATCCCGCTATACGGCCGAGGACCTGGTGGCCATCATCGCTATCCTGCGTGATCCCGAGAACGGCTGTCCCTGGGACAAGGTACAGACCCATGAATCCATCCGGATGAATTTCCTGGAAGAAGCCTATGAGGCGGTGGATGCCATTGACCTGCAGGACCCGGACCTGTTGTGCGAGGAACTGGGCGATGTGCTCATGCAGGTGGTGTTTCACGCCCGCATGGAAGAAGAAGCCGGCCGTGGCGGCTGGACGCAGATCTGTGATGGCGTCTGCCGCAAGCTGATCTGGCGCCATCCGCATATTTTTGGCCCTCAGGACGGGGCCGAAGGCATAAACGACTGGGATACGCTCAAGAATATGGAAAAGGGCCGGACCACCATGGCGGATGACTTGGCCAGTGTGCCCCGTGCCCTGCCTGCGCTGATGCGGGCTGCCAAGCTGCAGAAGCGTGCCGCCAAACACGGTGCCGACATCCCGGTTCCGCAACCGGATACACTGGCCCGACTGGCGCAGACCGCAGCGCAGGGCGGCCCGGATGCCGAACAGGCTGCGGGGCAGCTGCTGTTTGAGGCGGTGGCCCTGGCCCGGGCATCCGGTGTCAATCCGGAACAGGCCCTGTCCCGGTACAACGATTTCTTTGAGCAAACCACCCCGAACCAAACCGTCTAAAGGCGGAACTGTGTTTGTACGTGACCCGCTTTTGGCATATAAATCACTTGGAGGTATAAACAATGACCAAAGTTGAACTGATCGCCGCCGTCGCTACCAATGCCGGCCTGACCAAGAAGGACGCCGAGAAGGCTGTCAGCGCCACGCTGGATGTGATTACCGATGCTCTGAAGAATGGCGAGAAAGTGTCGCTGGTCGGCTTCGGCACTTTTGAAGTGCGCGAGCGCAAGGAACGCCAGGGCCGTAACCCCCAGACCCGTGAGCCCATGACCATCCCCGCTTCCAAACTGCCCGCTTTCAGCGCCGGCAAGGCCCTGAAGGACGCCGTCAAGTAATCAAGCGCTTCACAGCGCATCGCCTGCCGCCGGCTCACCGGGCCCGGCAGGCGTCTTTTTTATCATTTTTGCGGAAAGGAAATCCCGCTTATGCGTCTGGATAAATATCTCAAGGTCAGCCGCCTGATCAAGCGCCGTACCCTGGCCAATGAAGTGGCCGATGCCGGCCGTATCCTGGTGGGCGGCAAACCTGCCAAGGCCAGCTATGCGGTCAAGGTGGGCGATGTGATCGAAATCACCTTCGGCAACCGCCCGGTCAAGGTCCGTGTCCTCTCGGTGGAAGAACCCAAGGGCAAGGACGTTGCCCGCGAACTGTACGAAGTGCTGGAAGGCTGAAAAAACTTTCCGGCCGCCCCGCAAAAGGGGCATATCCCGGCTCCCTGGTGCATATGTTTTACCATACCGCACCAAGGGGGCTTTTTCTATGCCAGAACAGACCAGCCAGACCGCCATTCTGCCGCCGGTGGAAGCACCGGCTTTCAAATCCCATACCCTGCAACTGGAGGACCGCGCCCGCCTGACCGTTACCGGGGTGACCCGCATCGTCAGCTGCGACGAGTCGGGAGCCCTGCTCAAGACAGCCCAGGGGGACCTGACCATCGGCGGGCAGGGTATCCAGATCGGGGAACTTTCGGTGCGCACCGGGCAGGTGCATATCACCGGCAAGATCGAATACCTGCAATACACCGAAAACCGGGAAAGCAGCGGGGGACTGCTGGCCCGTCTTTTGCGCTGATGACCGCCGCGCCAGTCCTGTGGACCGTGGGACGGGACGTGCTGTGGTGTCTGGGCATGGGCCTTCTGCTGGCAGGGGCACGGGATCTGACAGGCATTCTTTTGGGCAACGGCCGTGTACTGTGCTTTGTGTGGGATCTGCTGGCTTTTGCGGGGGCGGCTGTCCTGCTGTGCGGCTTTGCAGCCTCGGCTTCCAGCGTGGGAGGTATCCGCTGGTATATGGCGGCGGGCCTCGCTGTGGGGGCTTTGGCCTGGCGCGGGGCGGTGTCCGGGGCACTTCATGCGTTGACCGGATATGCCGGCCGGAAGCTGCGGTTCTGTGCTGACC
>CAUEKL010000110.1 GCA_959018215.1 uncultured Gemmiger sp. | reverse complement strand
CAGGTAAATATTTTTTGAAAACTGTCAAAATTGACGAAGCACCGTGGCGCGGTGTCGCTTCCTGCCGGAACATGGCGAAAGCAGCGGGAAAGCCGCTTTTCCGCCGGGCGACCGGGACACGGCTGCGGGAAAAGAGCGGTTACAAAAACTCCCCCGGCCAAACCGGGGGAGCTTAGCATATCCGATGGAATTCAGGCCCGGGGCAGCGGGAAGGTGCTGCCGCCGTGGGGCATGAGGGTGGTTTCCACCCCGTCCAGGCTGCTGCCGTTCTGCTGCGCCGCCAGGGCCAGAGCCTCCTCCAGCGTGTGGGCCACCCGGATCTTGGTGCGGGCAAACCGCTCGGCGGGGATGTCGGTGACCAGGATCATGTGGTAATTTTCCGCCGTTTCTGCAAAGAGGAAGCCCACAAAGCCGCCGATGGAGAAGTTGGCCCGCAGGTCCTTTTCCCGGGCCTCCATGGTGTCGTAGTTGCAAATCTGGGCCTCGCAGTCGGGGTCGCCGAACCCTTCCCGGCACTGGGACAGCAGGATCATGGTGCCGCCGGGGGCCACCGCCGCCAGGGCGTTGGAGAGGGTCTTGGAGGTCTGGTACAGGTTGATATCCTTGGGATAGCCCCCTGCGCTGGCGATCACCAGCGGGGTACGCCGTGGAATGGACACGCCGTCCAGCTGTTCCACCGCCTTGGCGGCCGCCGCGTGGGCCTTGCGCCAGTCACCGGCAAAGGCGCCCACGATCTGGTAGTTGTCATCCACAATGACGTTGAGCAGATAGGCAGGCTTGGCAAAAGCGGCGCACTCCATCAGGTCGCTGTGGAAGGGGTTGTCCTCCGACATATTGCCGTTGCAGACCCGGGGATTGGACCCGCTGCCCAGGCCCTTGTTCAGGGCGTTGTTGTGGTTGGTGTTGATGGTTTCCCGCCCCGCGATGCCGGGGACGATGGATTTGCGGCCGCCGCCGAACCCGGCCAGGAAGTGATACACCACACCGCCGGTGAGGATGATCTTGTCACAGGACATGGCGTAGCTGTCCAGCCACACCGGCGTGCCCCGGCTGGTGGTGCCCATGTAAGTCAGGTGCTCCTTGTCGTCGCACTGATGGTCGATGAACCGGATGCGGCGGTAGAGGTCCTCCCCCACCAGGGAGATATGCTCTTCCTCCGTCTGCTTGCGGTGGGTGCCTGTGGCGCAGAGGATGAGGATGTCCTTGTCCGGAATTCCGGCCCGGTTGAGCCGTTCCACCAGGATGGGCAGATAGGTGCTGGGCTGCTGCCAGCGGCGGGTGGTGTCGGAGATAATGACGCACACCGTCTCCCCCGGCCGGACGGCTTCCTCAAGAGGCCCGGCCCCGATGGGATGGTCCAGGGCATACTCGATGTGTTCCCGCACCGTGCGCTTGGGGAAGTCCACCGCGTTGGCATGGACCTCCGCCACCACCTGACCGGGGTCCAGGGTCACAGCAAACTCGGTATCGCTGTACTTCATCTTTTCCATATCGTTTCGCCTTCTGTGCTCAAAATTGGGAATCTCAGTACAATTTTGATGGTAACACTTTGTTTTTCAAAAATCAAGGGACGACAGGCGCAGGGAGCCACGCCATGCAAAATTCAGAGCTTCCACGGGCAGGACAGAGCCACCCGCTGTACACCATCCCCCGGTGCCGCGGGGAGAGGGTCCGGTTATCTCCTACGTGACCTCATCACGGAACCACTCGCCCGGTTTGCGGTATACTGACTCCAGACGAAAACGGGGAGGTACACTATGAAAACTGGCATCAAACGGCGCAAAGCCCGGGTGGACACCGATTCCTGCGTAGCCTGCGGCTGCTGCGTCAAGGTCTGCCCGCTGGGAGCCATTGAGATCGTGCGGGGCATTGCCGCCCGGGTCAACCGGGACAAATGTGTGGGCTGCGGAAAATGCGCTGCCGAATGTCCGGCCAGCATCATTGAGATCCAGGAGGTACAGGCATGAAAAAACACTGGTATGACTATCTGTGGATTGCCACCGTTCTGTATCTGCTGCTGGGCTTTTTCAATATTCTGTTTGCCTGGCTGGGGCTTCTGTGCTTCTTTATCCCGCTGCTGTTTGCCATTGTGGGCGGCACCAAGGGCTACTGCAACCGCTACTGCGGCCGGGGCCAGCTGTTCGGGCTGCTGGGCGGGCGATTCGGGCTGTCCCGCAAGAAGGACATTCCCCGCTGGATGAAAAGCAAAGCCTTCCGGTACGGATTCCTGGTTTTTTTCTTTGCCATGTTCTTCGCAATGCTGTGGACCACCTGGCTGGTGTTTGCAGGGGCCCAGGACCTGAAACAGGTGGTTACCCTGTTGTGGACCTTCAAACTGCCCTGGCACTGGGCCTACCACGGCACCCTGTTCAGCCCCGGTGTGGCGCAGTTTGCCTTCGGATTTTACAGCGTCATGCTGACCTCCACCGTGCTGGGGCTGGTCACCATGGTGTTGTTCAAGCCACGCAGCTGGTGCGTCTACTGTCCCATGGGCACCATGACCCAGCTGATCTGCAAAGCCAGAAACGGCAGTACCTTGTAAAAAAGACGGTATTTTCCCCTCCCAGGGAGAAAATACCGTCTTTTTTTCTGCTCCGCTGCCGGCAATGATTGCCCCCGTGCGCCGGGTATGGTACACTGATACTATGTGGTATAGTTCCGCTCTTTTTGCGGGCGGTTGATGTAAGAAGAAAGGGAAAACAGATGAAGATTGGTTTTGACAACGACAAATATCTTGCCATGCAGTCCGAACACATCCGGGAACGCATCGCACAGTTTGACAACAAGCTCTATCTGGAGTTCGGCGGCAAACTGTTCGACGATTACCATGCTTCCCGGGTGCTACCGGGGTTCCAGCCGGACTCCAAGCTGCAGATGCTGCTGCAGCTGAAAGACCAGGCAGAGATCGTGGTGGTCATCAGCGCCGAGGACATCATCAGCAACAAGATGCGCGGGGACTACGGCATCACCTACGACATGGACGTACTGCGCCTGATCGACGCCTTCCAGGGGGTGGGACTGTTCGTGGGCAGCGTCTGCGTGACCATGTACACGGTCCATCCGGACGTGGAAGCCTTTGAGCGGCGTCTGAACAGCCTGGGCATCCGCACCTTCCGTCACTACAAGATCGCAGGCTATCCCAACGATGTAGCCCGCATTGTCAGTGATGAAGGCTACGGCAAGAATGAGTACATCGAAACCGAACGGCCCCTGGTGGTCATCACCGCGCCCGGCCCCGGCAGCGGCAAGATGGCGGTATGTCTGTCCCAGCTGTACCATGAGTACAAGCGGGGGGTCAAGGCCGGCTATGCCAAGTTCGAGACCTTCCCCATCTGGAACCTGCCGCTGAAGCACCCTGTGAACCTGGCGTACGAGGCTGCCACCGCCGATCTGAACGACGTGAACATGATCGACCCCTTCCATCTGGAAGCCTACGGGGAAACGGCGGTCAACTACAACCGGGATATTGAGATCTTCCCGGTGGTGCATGCCATCTTTGAGCTCATTGCGGGCAAGAGCCCCTACCAGTCTCCCACCGACATGGGGGTGAACATGGCGGGCAACTGCATTGTGGATGACGGAGTCTGCCGGGAAGCCTCCCTCAAGGAGATCCAGCGCCGGTATCTGAAATGTCTGTGCCAGCAGAAGATGGGTGTTCCCATCAAGGAAGAGGAGCGGTTCAAGCTGGAGCTGCTCCTGAATCAGGCAGGCATTGCTGCCGGGTCCCGGGCGGTGGAGCAGGCCGCCCAGGCCCGCTCCGAAGCCACCGGCGGCCTGCCTGCAGCCGCCATTGAGCTGGCGGACGGTACCATCGTCACCGGCAAGACCGGTCCCCTGCTGGGAGCCGCTTCCTCCGCTCTGCTCAACGCCCTGAAGCATCTGGCGGGCATCGGCCAGGAGGTGGACCTGGTCTCTGCCCGGGCCATTGAACCTATCCAGAAGCTCAAGACCACCTATCTGGGCAACAAGAACCCCCGCCTGCACACCGACGAAATCCTCATTGCCCTGTCCAGCTCGGTGGCGGAAAACAAGGACGCGGCAGCAGCCCTCCGGCAGCTGCCCTGCCTCAAAGGGTGCGATGTCCACTCCACCGTCATCCTGTCCAGCGTGGATTCGGACACGCTGAACAAGCTGGGCATGTACCTGACCTGCGCCCCTGTGTACGAGGAAGAGGACCGCAAATACCACAAGAAGTAATGCACCGCAGCCGCCCCTTGCCGGCCGCCGCATCCAAGCAAGAGGAAAGCACCCCCGCCGTATCGGCGGGGGTGCTTTTTATTGACACCGTATCCTTTACAGGACCGTCTGAACAAACCAGAACATGGCGGGAATGGTCACAATGGAACAGATCGTTGTAACACAGATACCGCCCATGGCGTAGTCCCCTTTGGAGCCGGAAGCCCGGGCCATCATGACGGTGGAAGACATGGCAGGCATGCCGGCCAGCAGGGTGAGAGTAAGACGGATGTTTTCCTCCACCGGGAACAGACCGGTGAATAAATAGAGCAGGATCGGGAAAAGAACCATCTTGACAATGACAATGCCGTAAAATTCCTTGATGCGGAGGTACCGGCGGACATCCATGCAGGCAAAGACGGCGCCCAGATAGATCATGGCCAGCGGGGTGGCGGTGGCGCCGATCTTTTGCAGGGCCGTGTTGAGCAGGGACGGCAGCGGCAGGCCGAGGATCACCAGCAGCACCGACAGAACCACCGCCACGGTGCAGGGATTGATCATCTTTCTGGGGTCGAATTTTCCCTTGCCGCCGGGGGAAGTCAGCTTGACGCCCAGGGTCCAGAGGACCATCTGGTCAATGATGGTAAACACCGCAATGTACAGCATTCCCTTGTCCGGGAAAACGCTGGACACTATGGGAATGCCCATAAAGCCGACGTTGCCGAACATGGACAAAGCACGGTACACCTGTGCGTAGTCCCCCTGCAGGCGGAAGGCTGCGGCCAGCAGTTTGGCCACCAGGAAGGTGCCCAGGTAGAATACCACCGTCAACGCCACAATGACCAGGGACTGCATCAGAGACCGGCGGTCCACCCCGTTCACCGTGTTGGTGAAGATCATGAGGGGCATGGCCAGTTTCAGCACAAGGCGGGAGATGGTTTCCAGCATATCCTGATTCAGGACCCTGGTTTTGATCAGCAGCACGCCGATGATGATATAGATAACGAACAGGCCGATCTGGCCCATGAGAATCTGTAAAATTTCCATGCTGTTCCTTTCCCGTCACTGCTTTGCCAGAATGACGGGTGGATTTTCCGCCACGTACTCCCAGGTGGATTCTCCGGTTTTGCGCACGGTCAGATCGCACTGCACATTCTGGGACGGGTCGGGGTGGCCCTCCCACAGGTGATACAGCTGGGGCAGGAACTGAGGCCAGCGGCTGGCCTCGTACTCCGCGTGGTCGGTGGTGCCGGGCGGAACCAACCTGGCGTGGGGATCTTTGGCCAGAATTTCCTTGACGAAGTGAGGCGGTTCGGACACGGTGGTGCTGGCCACCGCCGCTGTGATATGGTGGCAGCCGCCGTCGCAATCCTGCCACATATGCACTGTCATGTCCACAAACTCGTCCTTATCATTGAAGACACCTTCCACCAGCACATGGTCCAGGGCGTAGGTGAAGGGGAACCAGCTCAGGTCCAGGCGATGGATCTCCACCCCTTCCCCGCCGAATACCGCATAGCCCTTGCCCACGGATTCCGCAATCTTGTGGACCGAACGGAGGAATCCGTACTGCCAGGGGGCCTTGACCCAGCTGAATCGCTTGTGAGAGCCGGGAGCCCACAGATAATAGCACTTTTCCATGTTGGCCCAGAACCAGTCCATCATTTTGGCATTGACACCGGGCACCACGTGCTGGGTCTGGGATTGCAGCACCCAGCGCTTTTGCTGTGCCATGGCATTGAGTTCCAAGGCCGGATAGGCCGGGTCGGGCCGCTGCAGCCGCTCATAAGGCAGCAGTTCGATCTCGGTATTGTCCTGGGCCGGCATGTAGGTCTGGCCGGCGTTTGCTTCATATTCCATTCTTATTGGGATCTCCTTTCCTGTTTGCATCCCGGATCTTCCGGTTTTTCCTGACGGCCGGCATGTCCGACCGGCGGCGTACTCTTTGGGAAAATCCGGGCAGAGAAACCTTACAAACGGCATCCTCCGCCGGGTGTTTTCCACCTTTCCCTGCTTCCTGATAAGACACACAATATTCATTATAGTGGCCCCTGCACGGTTGTCAACGGCAGCAAGGCCCTTCCCGCCGGGATGACTGTCCCGGAGAGGAAGGGCCTTGCTGCCTGTGAATTTTCAGGAAAATTCCTTTTGTTCAGACAGGATACACCATGCGGATCATCCGGCAGGACTTTCCCAGAACTTCCCGCTCATATCGGCCGTCTTCCCGGAAGCCGACTGTCTGATAACAGCGGATAGCCCGCTGGTTAAAGTCCCGTACCTCAAGATACAGCGCCGTCCTTTTTTCTGCCAGCGCATAGTCCACCATCTGCTTTACGTAAGGAACACCTTTTCCCCTTCCGCAAAGGGCCGGGGCCAGACCCAATCCCAGAAATAGTCTGTTTTCGCCGGGCTTTGTAAACAAACGGAACCAGGCAACCAGGCGACCGTCCTCCCACAGAGTCCGGAACTCGGCGGCACGCTTTTCCGGGCTGGTGATGGCCCACCCGGCCGCCTCCATGATTTTCCAGTCGGAAAAATTATAGACATCGTAGGGAGCCGGATACAGCCAACCAGCAATTGTCCTGGCGTCTTCCAGGCACATCCTCCTGATTTGCCCCATGTGATGTTTTTCCTCCGTTCTTCCACAGTTGATTTGCCGGGCTTACACCCGCATTTTCAGTACTCCAGGATGATATCCCGGATAGCGGCAAACTGTTCCGGGCAGTGGCCGTACCAGATCTCGCCGGGGAATTCCCGATGCAGTTCCACCAGCAGGTCGATGCCCCGCAGGTATCCCGCCGGATCGGTGACCAGGGTGGGCGGACGTTTGGTCAGGGCGTCGGGGGTGTAGGCCAGATCAGAGGCAACAATCAGATTTCCCGGCTTGCCGCTGAGCACCACCGCCAGAAAGCCGTAAGCATGGCCCCGGGGGAACCGTACCAGGGTGATGCCGGGCAGCAGCGGGGTGCGGGGAGCTTCCACCGGGTGAAAATGCAGGCTGTCATCCCAGCGGGTCAGGTGCTGCAGCGGAGCGCCGGGGCGCTGCCCGGCCAGATAGGCGGCCTTGTCCTGCAAAGCACCGGCATACTCGTCGGCATCGATGTAAAATTCTGCATTCTTGAAAAGGAAGGTGTTTCC
>CAUEKL010000109.1 GCA_959018215.1 uncultured Gemmiger sp. | reverse complement strand
GCCTGGAAGATCTGCTTCTGGATGAGTGAGATACCCAAAAAGGTCCTCTGCCGCAAGGGCAGGGGACCTTTTTTCATACAAGAATATCAGGTTGGCCGGGTACGCACGGCCAGCAGCAGGGCCTCCCGCTCGTTGGGCAGGGTGCCCTGCATAACGGCTTGCAGCAGCCATTCCAGGGTGTTGCCCACCAAAGGACCGGGGGTCAGCCCGGCGGCGATCAAGTCGCTGCCGGTGATGGCCAGACCCGAGACGGTATAGCAGGCGGTATCGGCCAGATACTCCATCCGGGCGGCAAATTCCCGCACCTCCCGGCAGCGCAGAGCCACCGCCTCATTGTTGGCGTGGGCCGCCAGATCCGCCAGCTTCAGGCGGCACAGCCGCTGCCAGAACAGCGGTCCGCGCTGGTGAAGCTGTTCCAGAATATCCAGGTCGGATTGGGGCAGGGGACCGTCGTGCACTGCCACCAGGGCCACTACGCCGTCAATCAGATAAACCGGCGCCCGTAAACGCTGCAAAATCTGGCGGGCCAGCCGGGCACCCCGCTGGTTATGTCCTGGGAAATGGGCAGTGCCGTCCTCGTCCTCGGTGCGGCACAAGGGTTTGGCCATGTCGTGCAGCAGCACGGCCCAGCGCAGCACCCGGGCGCTGCGGGGGTCCATCCCTTCAGTGTCCAGCCCGCCTACGGCCGCTGCGGTGTGGTTCCACACATCGTAGCAGTGCCAGCGCCCCAGCTGAGAACAGCCGATGCAGGCCTCGATCTCCGGCAGCGCGCCGGTGAGGATGCGCCCGTATTGAGCCAGCACCGTACCCACGGCAAAGCCGTCCAGCAGGCGGTCCAGTTCGGTAAAGATCCGTTCGGCGGAAACACACCGCACCGACATCCGGGCATGCAGGGCAGCTTCGGCGGTGGCGGGGTCCAGCCGGAATCCCAGCTGGGAGGCAAACCGCACCGCCCGCAGGATGCGCAGCGCGTCCTCGTCAAAGCGGGCCTCCGGGTCTCCCACGCAGCGCAGCAGCCCTTCCCGCAGGTCTTTCTGCCCGCCGAAAAGATCCACCAGCCCTTCCGCCGGAGACCAGGCCATGGCGTTGACGGTAAAATCCCGGCGGGCCAGGTCTTCCCGCAGGCAGGGGACAAAATGCACACAGTCGGGGTGGCGGCCGTCGGTGTAGTGGCCGTCCTGCCGGAAGGTGGTGATCTCCCAGCTTTTGCCGTCCAGCACCACCGCCACCGTTCCGTGCTTTTTGCCTTTCAGCAGCAGCCGCTGGCCGGCAAACAGGGCCTCGATCTCGTCGGGGCGGGCACTGGTACAGATGTCCCAGTCTCCCGGCGTGCGGCCCAGCAGGCTGTCCCGCACACAGCCGCCCACAATATAGGCGGCATACCCGGCCCCATGCAGCTTGTCCAGCAGGGCCAGAGCCCGCTCCGGAGGCCGGATCTGGGCGATATCGTTCATATCCGAGCCTCCTTTCAGCTTGGAATCCAAATCATTCAAAGTGCCATTGCTGGGTCAGGTCCACGGTGCAGGCCACACAGTCGCCCTCTTCCATCAGGGTGGCCACCTTCTGGCGGGCGGCCTCGGCGTCGGGCATCCAGGTCACCAGGAAGAAATTCTCCGCCGGAACCCCGTAATACACCCAGATGCCGTCGGCACGCACCAGATCACTCAGGTGATCCAGTTCTTCGCCGTCGGTCAGGCCGGCGCCCTCCTCGGCATAGATCATCTCCGGACTGACCTGCATGCTGTCGATAACGGTGATGCTGCTGGTAATATATCCGTTGCGGTCGGTGCCCGGCATCGAGGCACCGCATACTTCCCACGCCGAGGCGAACGCCTTGATGAGCAGCTCGCGGACCTCGATCATGGAATCCCCGGGATTGTACATGATACTCCCTCTTTCTATTGAAATGGTTGTTTACAGTATAGCATGCCCTTGCGGCAGGGGCAATCCATTTGCATCAAACTGCTTCAGCGGCCCGTAATAGGCCAGCAGCATATCGGCCAGAGCCAGCTCCGCATACCGGTGGAAGGTGTAATCCCTGCCGGCACCGGCCACCACCGCCTGTTTTACAAAAGGATACTTCCGGGCGGTCTCGGCGTTCTGGGTCAGCAGCCAGAACTCGCCGCCTTCCTCAGCCAGGCGCTGCACGGCGTCGATCATGACTTCCAGCCCACAGCCGTTCATGCTCAGCATCAGGATCAGGGTACCGGGTCCCACCGTCACATCATGGAGATTGGCGGTGGAAAGGAGCACCCGAATGATCTTGCCCCGCTTGACCAGTTCCCGCTGCAGATACAGCATCATCAGGCCGGAATATTCCATCCCCAGCAGCAGCACGTCGTCTGCGGCCCGGATGGCGTCCGCCAGGGCCTGCATCTGTCGGGGGTCTACCCCGGACAGGCAGGTATACAGATCACTTCCCAGAGCACGGCAGCTGTCCTGCAGGGCAGGGGGGACCAGGGCCGCTTTGTCGTAGCCGAAAACGTTGCCGCAGTAGTAGGCCGACCGGGCCCGCATACGGCGGTCCAGGGCACATTCGTCCTTGAAGTGCAGAAAATCATCGTATCCCAGGCTGTGGCAGAACCGGGTGATGGTAGCCGCCGAAACATGGCAGGCGGCTGCCAGCTGGGTGATGCTCATGTTCAGCAGTTCATCAAAGTGGGCCAGACAGTAGCGGGCAATGCTCTGGTTGGTCTGGCCGCGGTTTTCTTCCGATGCCGCAAACAAAAGCAACTCCTGTGCCATCTGCATGGGGACAGCCCCTCCTTTGCAAAATAAATCGTCCCCGCCCCGTGCAGCAGCAGGGGCGGGGACGGTGGGGTTACAATTTCAGCTCAGCCGCAGAAACTCAGTTCTTCGGCTTGGGGCCGGCTTCCGCGATCTCGGAAGGCATGTTGGGATACTTCTTGGCGAAGTTGTCCGCAAACATCTGGGCCAGCTTGTTGGCCTGGGCGTCATAGGCGTCCTTGTCGGCCCACATGCCGCGGGCGTCCAGCATTTCGTCGGGCACGCCGGGGCAGCTGACGGGGTAATCCACGTTGAACACGTCATGATGCTTGAACTCGATGGAGTCGAAGCTGCCGTTCAGAGCGGCGGTGACCATGGCGCGGGTGTAAGCCAGCTTCATGCGCTTGGCACCGGCAGCGGCGCTGCCGCCGGCCCAGCCGGTGTTGACCAGGTAGACCTTGGTGCCGTACTTGTCCAGCTTTTCGCCCAGCATTTCCGCGTAGACGGAAGGATCCATGGGCATGAAGGGCTCGCCGAACAGGGTGGAGAAGGTGGGCTGCGGCTCGGTGATGCCACGTTCGGTACCGGCCAGCTTGGAGGTAAAGCCGGTGACGAAGTGGTACATGGCAGCGTTCTTGTCCAGACGGCTGATCGGAGGCAGAACACCGAAGGCGTCGGCGGTCAGGAAGATGACAACCTTCGGGATGCCGCCCTCGCCGGGAATCTGCGCGTTGTTGATGTAGTTGACAGGATAGCCCACGCGGGTGTTCTCGGTCAGGCTGCCGTCGTCGAAGTCCAGCTCACGGGTCTCGGGGTCCATGACCACGTTCTCCACCAGGGAGCCGAAGCGGATGGCGTTGTAGATGTCGGGCTCGTTCTCAGCGCTCAGGTTGATGCACTTGGCATAGCAGCCGCCTTCAAAGTTGAAGACGCCGTCCGGGCTCCAGCCATGCTCGTCGTCACCGATCAGCTTGCGGGCGGGGTCGGCAGACAGGGTGGTCTTGCCGGTGCCGGACAGGCCGAAGAAAACGGCGGTCTCGTGGGTCACGGGGTCCATGTTGGCGGAGCAGTGCATGGGCAGAACGTTCTCCTTGGTCATGACATAGTTCATGGTGGAGAAGACGCTCTTCTTGATCTCGCCGGAATACTGGCTGCCGCAGATGACGATGACGTGAGCCTCGTAGTCGATCATGATGGCAGCTTCGCTGTGGACGCCGTCCACTTCAGGATCGCACTTGAAGCCGGGAGCCACCAGCATGGTGTAATCGGGCTCGCCGTAGTTGGCCAGTTCCTCCGCGGTGGGGCGGATCAGCAGCTGATGGATGAACAGGTTCTGGCTGGCCATCTCGTTGATGATGCGGAACTTCTTGGTGTACTTCTTGTCGGCGCCGGCGAAACCGTCGAAGATAAAGACTTCACGGCCCTGGAGGTACGCAGCGACCTTGCCCTTGATGGCATCGAACTTCTCGCGGCTGATGGGGCGGTTGACCTTGCCCCAGGCGATGTCGTCATGCACGGCGGGGGTATCAACGATGAACTTGTCGTTAGGGGAGCGGCCGGTGTACTTGCCGGTGGTAACCACCAGAGCACCGGTGTTGGACAAAGTGCCCTCACCGCGGCGCAGAGCAGCCTCGGTCAGCTGGGCGGGGGTCAGGTTGCGGTACACGGCCTTGGGGCCGATGATCCCGAACTTTTCGATTCCATAAGTCTCCATGGGAAACTACCTCCTTATATGCCATTGTATGCCACTTTAATGGACTAATTTTAGTATAGCTGAAAGCGCTGAAAAAGGCAATGGACCCGACTGCAAATTTGAAAAAAATTAACACATTTTGACGCGGGGGCTTGCACGGCATGGTATAATAAAGACAAAAAACAGGGCGGGAGGCTACCGCTGCTCCCCGCCGGAAAGGTGGAAGTTTGATTATGTTGACCAATGAAACCTTGAATACGCTGAACACCCGCCGCAGCTGCCGCGCCTATGCCGACCGCCCGGTGGAATCCGAAAAGATTGACGCCATCCTGAAGGCCGGTACTTACGCGCCCACCGCCATGGGCCAGCAGAGCCCGGTGATCGTGGCTGTGGAAAACAAAGAAGTGCGGGACCACCTCTCCCGCATGAATGCCGCCGTCATGGGTTCGGACAAGGACCCCTTCTACGGTGCACCGGTGGTGCTGGTGGTTCTGGCCGATACCCGCCAGCCCAACTGGAAGGCGGACGGCAGCCTGGTCATGGGCAATATGCTCAATGCCGCGGCCAGCCTGGGCCTGGGCTCCTGCTGGATCAACCGCGCCTATGAGATGTTTGAGACCGAGGAAGGCAAGGCCCTGCTGAAGGAATGGGGCGTGCCTGATGCGGAACATCTGGCCGGTGTAGGCAACTGCGTGGTCGGGTACAGCATTCCCGGCGGGGAAAAGCCCGCTGCGCCCCGCAAGGAAAACTATGTGGTGTATGTGCGCTGAGGCAACAATCTTTCCAAAGGAAGGTGCGGCATGATCTACGGCATCGGGACCGATCTGTGTGAGAGCGCCCGGATGGAACGGGCTATCGCCCGGGACCCTTTTCTGAAGAAGGTTTTTTCTCCGGCGGAACAGGAACTGCTTCTTTCCCACACCGGCAAGCGACGGGCCGAGACGGCCGCCGCCAACTTTGCGGCCAAGGAAGCTTTCCTCAAAGCCTGCGGCCGTGGCCTGGGCGGTTTTGCCCTGGCGGAGATCGCCGTGCTGCGCCGGGAAAGCGGTGCCCCGTATTATGAACTCTGCGGCGAGGCGGCCCGGTGGGCACAGGAACACCGTCTGACCGCCCATCTGAGCCTGACCCATGACGCAGGCCTGGCCTGTGCTTTTGCGGTTTTGGAACAGGGATGATTAAATCCCGCTCTGCCTGCTTATACTGTAAACAGAACAAACAAGCAGGGAGGGACAATCCATGGAGGTACACAGAGGAGAAGTTTTCTACGCCGATCTGAGCCCGGTGGTGGGCTCGGAGCAGGGAGGCGTGCGGCCGGTACTTATCATCCAGAATGAGATCGGGAACCGGCACAGCCCCACCGTCATTGCGGCGGCCATCACATCCCGGCAGGATAAAAACCGCCTGCCCACCCATATCGGGGTCCGGGCGGACCGGTGCGGTCTGAGCAAGGACAGCATCGTGCTCACCGAGCAGATCCGCACCCTGGACAAACGCCGCCTGCGGGAGCGGGCGGGCCGCATCCCGCCCGAGGATATGCAGCGGGTGGATGAAGCCCTGGGCGTGTCCATGGGATTGGTGGAACAGCCGCCTCACGGCAGTTTTACCTGAATCAGTGTAATCATTCAAAAAGAAAAGACCTTTCCTTTGCCGGAAACTTCCCGGCGGGAAAGGTCTTTTTCTGTCTGTACGGTTATTGGGGCCAGCTGTCAGAGGGGGAGAGCACATCTCCTTCCAGCACCCACAGGGCACTGGCACCCTCCGCCTTGGTCAGCACCCTTTTGCCCTGCTCCTGGGGCAGGCAGAACAGCCCGGTGGAAAGAGCATCCCCCATGCCGCTGTCGGTGCACAGAATGGCCACACTGCGGCAGTAGCGGGCAGGCTGCAGGGTGCTCAGGTCGATAAGGTGATGATACCGCACTCCGTCCACGGTAAAGTACCGCTGGTAGTCTCCGCTGACCACCAGGCTCTGCCCCGGGTCCAGGGGCACCTGGGCCAGGTATTCCTCCCCGTCCGGGTCCTGCACCCCGGCGGTCCAGCGGCTGCCGTCCGGCTTTTTGCCGATGGCCCGCACGTTGCCGCCCACGTTCAGGATGGCGGAGGTCAGCCCCCGAGCTTCGGCCTTTTGGGCGGTCCGTTCCACCGCCCAGCCTTTGGCGATGCCGCCCACATCCAGCTGCAGGTCCGGGTCGGCAAACTGTACGGTGCGGGCGGTCTCATCCAGCACCAGGTCGGCCATATCCATGTGCCCGGCAGCCTGCTGCAAAGCGTCTTCGGTAGGCAGAATGTCGGCGGTCAGGGCCGTCTCCGGGGTGGCAGCCTCGGCGACGGTGCGGGCATCGTGCCATAAGGAAAGCACCGTGCCCGCCGCAATGTTGCAGGCGCCGTCGGTCAGTTCGTAAGCCTGCTGCCCGAACTGCAGCAGGGCAAGCAGGTCTGCATCCACCGTCACCGGTTCCTGTCCGGCCTTGGCGTTGACGGTGGCCATGTTGGTCAGGCCGTCGTAGGTGTTGTAGATGTCGAACAGCTGGTGATAATGCAGCAGGTCGTCGTGAATCGCCTGGGATTGCTGCTGCCATTCCTCCTCGCTGGAGGCATACCCGGTGACCACCGTCACTGTGTCGAACACATCCCACCAGGTGGCGGTGTAGGCTTTGGGGGCGGTGCGGTCCTGCCAGAAGCTGAATCCCACCACCGTCGCCAGCACCGCGCACAGGCCCAGGGCAGCCCAGCCCCGGCGGGTCAAGACTGACCTCCCACGGTGGCGTGTTCTTCACACAGCTCCCGCAGCAGGGCGTCCAGGGTCCAGTCCCGGCTGGTGGGGGTCACCATGGCCCGCAGGGGAATGGCAGCCCCGCCCCGGCGCACCTCGTCCACAAAGCGGCCCAGGGAGCCGTCGTCATGGCGCAGCCCGCTGATAA
>CAUEKL010000108.1 GCA_959018215.1 uncultured Gemmiger sp. | reverse complement strand
CAGTTGGACAGGGTCGCCCCGGTGGTGATTACATCGTCCACCAGCAGCACCCGTGCTCCCGAAAGATCGGTGCCCGGGCGGCAGGCGTAGGCATCCTTTGTGTTTTTCAGCCGGGCAGGCAGATCCAGACTCTTTTGCGGCTGCATCTCCCGGGCGGCATACAGCGGGCAAGCCATGGGAATACCGAGAATACGGGACAGACGGCCCGCCAGCCTGCGGGGCAGTGTTCCGGTTCCTTTGCGGCGCGGCGGCACCGGTACAATCAGTGTATATGGCAAAAGTCCGCCGGGCGCCGTATAGACCGGGCGGCCAGCCGGGCCGGATGCAGGCTCAGCGCCGAACACCCGCACAGCCACAAGGTCGGCCAGTTCCCGGGCATACCAAGGGTGACCGTGTTCCTTGCAGCGCAGAATCGCATGCCGCACGGTATCGCTGTAATAAAAGGCACTGGCCGCACCCGAAACGGCGTAAAACTCATGCTCGGTATCGGGCAGGCGGGGCGGCTCATGAAACAGCCGCTCGGCCTCCGGCAGGCATGCCTGGCAGATACAGCCTGCGAAGGCATCCGGCGCAAGCACCTTGTCGCAAAGCGGACACCGCCGGGGCCAAAGCAGCCCGGCCAGCCGTTCCGGCAGGGCCCTCATGCCTGCCGGCCGACGGCATCCGCCAGCAGGTAGCGCAGACCGCTGTAACGCAGGTTCTGCCGCACATTATCGGTCATGGCCTGCACCGTGCGCCCCATGCCGGTAATAATGCACAGCTTGCGGGCACGGGTCACACCGGTGTACAGCAGATTGCGGTAGCAAAGGCGAGCGGGCACATCCGCCGCCGGAATGATGACCGCCGGGAACTCCGAACCCTGGCTCTTGTGAATGGTCACCGCATAAGCGGGTTCCAGTTCTGCCAACTGGTCGGCCCCGTAAATATACTTGCGGTCGTCCATCATGACGGTGACACTGCGGGAGGACGGGTCCACCTCCGTGATAATGCCCAGGTCACCGTTATACGCCCCCACGCCGGCTTCAGCGCCGGACCGCTCATAGGGAATATCATAGTCGTTTTTGATCTGCATGACCTTGTCTCCCTGCCGCAGCACCCGTCCGCTCTGTTCCCAGGCGATCTGGGGCTTGTTCGGCGCGGGCGGGTTGAGTACTGCCTGCAGGCGGCGATTGAGCTCCACACTGCCGGTGGGGCCCACCTTGGTGGGACACAGCACCTGAATATCCCGCACCGGGTCAAAGCCGTAGGTGCGGGGCAGCCGGGTGGAAACCAGATCACACACCAACCGCTGGCAGGCGGGGCCGAAGGATTCGATCATAAAAAAGTCATCGTCATGTCCGCCGGTGCGGGGCATCTCACCATGCACAATCCGGTGGGCATTCTGGATGATCAGGCTTTTCTGGGCCTGGCGGAAGATCTCGGTCAGGCGCACGGTGGGCAGAACGCCCGCCCGCAGAATCTCGCTGAGGATATTGCCCGGCCCCACACTGGGCAGCTGGTCGGCATCCCCTACCATGATAATGCGGCAATGGGGCCGTGCCGCCGCCAGCAGGGCCTGGAACAGCTTGACATCCACCATGCTCATTTCGTCCAGGATGATGACATCAAAGGGAAGCAGGTTCTTCTCATTGTGAATGAAACGCACCGTACCGGTGGAATAGTCCACTTCCAACAACCGATGGATGGTGGAAGCGCTGTGTCCGGTGAGTTCGCTCAGCCGCTTGGCGGCGCGGCCGGTCGGCGCGCACAGAGCCACCCGGTCGTACATTCCCTCATACAGGGTAAGAATGGCGTTGACCGTGGTGGTTTTGCCGGTACCGGGGCCGCCGGTAAGCACCATCACCCGGCTGGACAGAGCCATGCGGATGGCCTCCCGCTGTAACGGCGCGTAGTCAAAGCCCTGGGCCATCTCCAGCACCCGGATATCGTTATCCAGAGTGGATGGCGCTTCCGTGGGAAAGGTGGAGATTTCCCCCAGTCTGGCCGCAATGTCCTCCTCAGCGCTGAGCAGATCGGGCAGGTAAATATAGTCTGCCCCTTCATAGGTGCGGGCACGCATCTCTTCGCTGTTCAGCAGCTCGTCCAGGGCCCGCTCCACCAGATCCGGTTCCTGACGCAGAAAGCGGGCCGTGGCATCAGTCAGTTTGGCACGCGGCAGACAGGTGTGGCCGTTGCCCGCATTATGGCGCAGGGTGTACAAAAGGCCAGCGGCAATGCGCAAGCGGCTGTCCGCCCCCACCTGCAGGGCATTGGCGATGGTATCCACCTGGCTGAATTTCAGGTTCAGCGGCTCGCCGCAGAGCATATACGGATTTTGGTTCAGCGCCTCTACCGTGTGAGGACCGAAAGCCCGGTACGCCGTCACTGCACACTGGGCCGAAAGACCAAAGCGGGCCATCCAGGCAATAACTTCCCGCACGCCGTACAGACGGCGGAACTCATTGGAAATGGCCGCCGCCTTCTGGGGGGTAATGCCCTTGATCTCACACAGGCGATCCGGTTCCTCCGCAATCACGGTCAGGGTATCAGCCCCGAATTTGGCCACAATCTTTTTGGCTGTGGAGGAACCGATATAAGGCAGAACCCCGCTGGCCAGGTAACTCTGGATTGCCGCCACATCCTCAGGCAAGGAGGCTTCGCAGGTTTCGGCGCGGAACTGTTCGCCGTAATTGGGGTGGTTGGTCATCTGACCATATACCACCACCGACATCCCGTTGTCCACGCTGCCCACGTTGCCGGAAACGACCACATCGGTGCCGCCGGCGTTGACTTCAAACACCGCGTAACCGGTTTCCGGATTTTCAAAAATCACATGTTCCACAACGCCTTCCAGCTTGAGCAGCTCCCCGGGCATGGCCGTTCCCTCCTTTCCTGAATTTGGGGACAGAATCACCCAATATACTTCTATATTATAGCCAACTCGTTCTTTTTTGGCAATGGCATTGACAGGTCTTTCCTTTATATATAGGAACCGTCCGCACTGTTGACTGCCCGCGCGCCGCAATGACAAAACAGCCCCCGCTTCCCTGTCAGGGACAGCGGGGGCTGTTTGCGATAGGTTACAGGATGATCTCCATGCCGGTTTTCTGTGGCTTGAACCCGCAGGATTCGTAGAATCCCTGGGCTTTGTCGTTGCCGGCCCAGACGTTCAGCGTCACATTGTAGCAGCCATGTTCCCGGGCATAGGCCAGAACCGCCTCATACAAGGCCCGGCCGATGTGCTGCCCACGGCAGGCTTCGTCCACACACAGATCATCAATATACAGCGTTTTGATGTCGGTCATAATATTATCGTTCAGATATTGTTTGAAGATGCAGAAAGCGTATCCCAGAAGATACTCATTCTCATCCGTGGCCACCAGGATGGGCCGCTGGTCATCCGCAATGATGGCAGCCAATTCCTCATCGGTATACTTACGCCCGCCGTTCTTGAACAGGTCGGGGCGGATTCCGTGATGGACCAGTTCCACCTGCATGAGCAGGTCATTGATACGGTCCATATCGCGAGTTTCGGCTCTGCGAATCTTCATAAACAATGCGCTTCCCTTCTGAATCTGTTTGGCATACAATCGGGTCTATGTAAAATTATACATCCGTTTTCTCATTTTGCAAGGTTTTGTCTCTATGCAAAAAGCCCTGTGCCGACCGTTCCGCAGCAGAAACGGAAACCGGGCACAGGGCCTGCATAGTTTGAATAAAATTACCGGATTACAGGGAAGCCACCGCCGCCTTCAGGGCGTCCACACGGTCGGTATTCTCCCACTTGACGCCCAGGTCCTCCCGGCCCATATGGCCGTAGGCTGCCAGTTTGCGGTAAATGGGCTTGCGCAGATCCAGATCGCGGATAATTGCCGCAGGGCGCAGGTCAAAGACCTTTTCCACCGCTGCTTCCAGCTTTTCGTCGGCTACTGCACCGGTGCCGAAGGTATCTACAAAGATGGAAACCGGTTCAGCCACACCGATGGCGTAGGCCAGCTGGACTTCGCACTTATCGGCCAGGCCGGCAGCCACCAGGTTCTTGGCAACCCAGCGAGCGGCGTAGGCAGCGGAGCGGTCCACCTTGGAGGGGTCCTTGCCGCTGAAAGCGCCGCCGCCGTGGCGGGCGTAGCCGCCGTAGGTATCCACAATGATCTTGCGGCCGGTCAGGCCGCTGTCGCCCTGAGGACCGCCCACCACAAAACGTCCGGTGGGGTTGATGAAGTATTTGGTGTTTTCATCCAGCAGATCGGCAGGAATGGTCTCTTTGATCACATGTTCCATCACGTCGGCATGGAGCTGCTCCTGGCTGACTTCCGGGCTGTGCTGGCTGGAGATGACCACAGTGTCTACACGGGCGGGCTTGCCGTCCACATACTCGATGGTGACCTGGCTCTTGCCGTCCGGACGCAGGTATCCCATGGTACCGTCCTTGCGCACCTCGGTCAGCCGCTTGGCCAGCTTGTGCGCCAGAGAGATGGGCAACGGCATCAGTTCGGGGGTCTCATTGCAGGCATAGCCGAACATCATGCCCTGGTCACCGGCACCGGCCACCTCATCGTTGGTGCCCAGCGCGATGTCCGGGCTCTGGCCGTCGATGCTGGTCATGACACCGCAGGTGTCGCAGTCAAAGCCGTACTTGGCACGGTCGTAGCCGATATCCTTGATGACACCGCGGGCAATACCGGGCAGATCCACATAGCAGGTGGTGGTGATCTCGCCCATGATGTGGACCAGACCGGTGGTGCAGGTGGTTTCGCAGGCCACGCGGGCGCCGGGGTCCTGCGCCAGGATAGCATCCAGGATGGCGTCGGAGATCTGATCACAGATCTTGTCGGGATGTCCTTCGGTAACGGATTCGGACGTGAACAGGAATTTGGACATAGTAAGCTGCCTCCTATTGTAGGGAAATATTGCGGGTCAGAAAGGCAACTTGACGAAAACCATGCGGCACATTCCGTCATGGCAGGAAACGCAACAAAAAAGCGCGTTTCCCACACACGGCGGGAAACGCGCGCAAACGCTTATCTTCCGGTTTCCCGCAGGAATTGGCACCTTACGCACTGCGCAGGTTGCCGGGCTTCACAGGGCCTGTTCCCTCAGCCACTCTTGATAAGTCACCTTATTCTGATGTCGAGGAGTATAATAACACAACCCCTGGTAGTTGTCAACGATTTTTCGACAACTTTTTTAGAGATTCCGTCAATGAATCAGCGGCGGCCGTGCAGGATCGGAGACAGAGGCTTGTAGATCAGGAAGCAGAGAACCGAATCGAGAAGACCTTTCACGAAGGTGAAGGGCAGATTGAACATGACCAGGCAGAACAGCAGGCTGGTGGCGTTGGGGTTCAGTTCCTGGTAGGCCCCCAGAATCAGGTCCATGCCGCCGAACATCTGGGCATACACGGGATAGGTGATGAAGTAGTTGACCGGCACACTGATCAGCGCCATGACCACAGCCCCCACCAAAGCGCCGATGGCTGCCATCTTGCGGCTCTTGTGATGCTTGTAGATCACGCCCGCGGTAACCGTAAACGCAGCCCCCAGCAGGAAGTTGCACACTTCCCCGATACCGCCGGTAGAGCCGTGGAAGATGGCCGCCAGGATATTCTTCACCAGGCAGACAGCCGCACCGTACACAGGGCCCAGGCTGAAGGAAGCCAGCAGCGCTGGCAGCTCAGAGATGTCCATCTTGACGAAGAACGGGATGAACATAGGCAGGCTGAAGTCCACCATCATCAGCACAAAGCCGATGGCCGAAAGCATGGCGGTCACAGTGAGTTCACGGATATGATTTTTGGTTTTCATAAAAAATACCTCCCGGCCGTTGCGGCCCTAACAAAATCGTGAAAGCCGGTTGCCACAGCTGTCGGGAGGCTTGTTTTTCCTGCCAAGCAAAAAGTGCCCTGCCGCAAAGATGCAGCAGGGCACAGAAAGCAAAGCAAATAAAGCGAGCTTCCGTTTCTTCCATCCGGACTATACCGTCGGCCTCGGAATCTCACCGAATCAGCGGCTGCCGAAGCAGCCGGTCGCGGGCTATACCGCCGGTGGGGAATTTCACCCCGCCCTGAAACAGACTTTCTGTGCAACAGTATAGCACAGTTTACAGAGAATGCAAGCGCTTTTTTGTGCACTGTGTTCCGCCCTTGACACAAGCGGCAATTCACGGTATTCTTACCACATACGCAATTGATCGTACACAGGTGGAAATTGCCTGTTTTCCGGTCTGTACAGGAGTAAATGAAAAAATGGCTGTTCAAGAATTCTGGGCCTTGTTCATGGGCTTTATCAACACGCACAACGATATTCTGCGCATCCTTCTGACCGCTGCTCTGGCACTGGCTGCCGTATTCGGCACCCGCCTGTACCGGTCCTTGATCCGTATCCTCCGTTCCAAGCTGCTGCGCTTCATGCCGGAATGGCTGCGTATTTTGTTTGATGGTTTTTCCGGCTCTCTGGTTCTGCTGCTGCGCACCTTTCTGATCTATCTGGCTGTTTTGGCCTTTCCCCTGCCCTTGACCCCGCGCCAGACCGCCCTGCTGGCCGGTCCGGTGTTCGGCGCGATTTCCATTGCCCTGCTCGGATTGGGGTTCTGGCGCAGCGAGGCCCTGTGCGGACTCCTGCTGCGCAGTGCCCAGAACAAGCTGGACCTGGAAAGCAACAAAACCATGACCCACTTTTTTGAAAAGATCTATCGGGCCCTGGTGGTTGTTATCACGATTCTGGCCATGCTGGAACTGTTCGGTGTACCGGTGGCCGGGCTGATGGCCGGCGCCGGTGTAGCAGGCCTTGCGGTTTCTCTGGCCGCACAGTCCACCCTTTCCAACCTGATTGCGGGCATTACCCTGGTGATGGAACGGCCTTTCGGCATCGGAGATTACATCGTCCTGGGGAATCTGGAAGGGACGGTAGAAGAAATTTCCTTTCGATCCACCAAACTGCGTACCCCCGACAATTGCCTGATCACCGTGGAGAACTCCAAGGTCAGCGCCGAGTACATCCAGAACGTCACCGACCGTGACAGCCGACTTTGGAATTTTGTCATCGGCGTCACCTATGATACCCCGCGTGCGAAGATCGAATCCCTGTGTGCGGCACTGACCGAGTTGTGCAAGACAGAGCCCACAGCACAGCCGGAAACCGTGCAGGTCTGCCTGACCAGCTTCAGCGCTTCCAGCATTGACATTGATGTGCGCATGTACGTTACCGCGCTGAGCCTGGCGGATTTCCGTGCCATGAAAAACCGATTGAATCTTCGCATCATGGACCTGATGGAAAGTGAAGGCTGCTCTTTTGCTTTCCCTTCCACCAGTGTTTATCTGGAAAAAACACCCGAAAAATAATCTCTGCAAACAAAAATACCCGGCCGGTGAACTGCACCCCATTTGTTAGACAGTATGGTATACTGAATAACAAGTGGGGTGC
>CAUEKL010000107.1 GCA_959018215.1 uncultured Gemmiger sp. | reverse complement strand
GGGCACCCGCTCCACCATAAGGATATCGCCGGTATCACATCCTTCGTCCAGCTGCATGATGGTGACGCCGGTCTCGGCATCGCCGTTGAGCACCGACCACTGGATGGGGGCCGAGCCGCGGTATTTGGGCAGCAGGGACACATGCAGGTTGATGCAGCCCAGCGGGGCAATGTGCAGCAGCTCCGGCGGCAGGATGCGGCCGTAGGCCACCACCACCACCAGGTCGGGAACCAGTTCCCGGAAGATCGGTTCGGCCTTGCCGTCCCGCAGGGTGGCAGGCTGCCACACCGGAATGTTGTGCTGCACCGCCAGCTGCTTGACCGGCGGCGCGGTCAGGATCTGCTTGCGGCCCACCGGCTTGTCGGCACGGGTGAACACGCCCACGATCTCATGCCCCGCCGCAATCAGGGCGGCCAGGCTTTCGGCGGCAATGTCCGGGGTTCCCATGAACAGGATACGCATTATTCTTCGCCCTCGTCTTCGGGGTAGTCATCCTCATAGAAATGGGTGGCCAGGTCCATGATGGTGATGCCGTCCAGGTGGTTGTTCTCGTGCTGGATGCAGCGGGCAAACATGTCGTCGGCTTCCAGCTCAAACCACTCGCCGTGACGGTCCTGGGCCCGCACCTTCACATGCTTGGCCCGCTTGATGGCGCCGTTGTGCCCCGGGAAGGACAGGCAGCCTTCGTACAGTTCCACCTGTTCGTCGCTGAGTTCCAGGATCTCCGGGTTGATGAATTCCATGATGGGAAGGCGCTCCCCTTCCGGCAGCGGATCGGGGGCGTTGCGGTCGTCCAGAGAGATGAAGATGCGGCGCATGACGCCCACCTGGGGACCGGCCAGGCCCCAGCCGTCGGCATCGTACAGGGTCTCTTTCATGTCGTCCAGCAGGGTGGCCAGACGGTCGTCAAACTTGGTGACGGGGCGGCAGACTTTCTTCAGGATCGGATCGCCGTCCTGGACAATGGTGCGAAGTGCCATGGTATATACCTCCAAAATATGTTATGGTTCGTTGTTTGTACCTGACTGCAAACCGGCTGCATAGCCTTCGGGGAAACCGACCATGAACCCTTTCCAGCGGGAAGAACCGAACTCATAGGGAGCAACGGACAGAGCCAGTTCCTGGGCATCCGTTTCCCGGGTTGATTTCCCGTCCTGCCTGCCCAGAGTATATCCGGTCAGGTACCCCTGGGCCCGTGCGGTGGCGTACCGGTCCTGCCGTACTGCCACAACCGCCGCCAGTACGGCGACCAGCAGCACAAGGCTGACCAGCAAGGTCTTGGCGTAGCGTTTCATGGGGCCTTTCTCCTGCGCGGCAGGGCCTTACAGATCCCCGTCCGAATTGAAGTCGATGACCACACCGGCCTTGCCGGGCAGTTTTTCCGCCGCATAGGCGTCCAGGGTTGCCCGCAGAAGGGCACGGAACCTGGCGTCGTTGCGGCATTTCAGGGTCAGTTTATAGCGGTAGCGCCCGCCCAGCATGAGGATGTTCATGGGCACGGGCCCCATCATCCGCAAAGGCATGTCCGGGTGATGGGCAGCCCGTTCGGCCAACAACTGCCCGAAGCGGCTGGCGGCGGTGAACACCGCCCCCTCCTGTGCGCCGGTAAAGCCCACGACGCACAGGGCACAGAAAGGCGGATACAGGCTCAGGCGGCGGAAGGAAATCTCCTCCTGATAAAAGGCGGGGTAATCCTGCCGGGCCGCCAGCTGCAGCACGGGGTGTTCCGGCACCGCCGTCTGGATGAGGGCACGGCCGGGCAATTCCGCACGGCCGCCCCGGCCCACCACCTGGGTGATGAGGCTGAACACGTTTTCGTAAGCGCGGAACCCCTGCCCGAAGAGCAAAGAGTCGATGCCCAGCACCCCCACCAGGGTGACCTTTTCAAAATCCAGGCCCTTGGCCACCATCTGGGTGCCCAGCAGAATATCGTATTCCTGCCTGGCAAACTGGGTCAGCATGGTTTCGTGGGCGTTTTTCTGCCCGGTGGAATCCTGGTCCATGCGCAGGATGCGGGCCGTGGGCAGCAGCTCGTGGAGTTCTTCCTCCACCCGCTGGGTGCCGAAGCCGCTGTACAGCAGCTTGCCGCCGCACTCGGGGCAGCGGGCCGGAGCCGGATACACCGTATGCCCGCAGTGATGGCACAGCAGCGCCTGCCGGTTTTTGTGATAGACCAGCGGCACACTGCAGTTGGGGCATTTGACCACCTGGCCGCAGTCGGCGCACATGGCCACCGTGTTGTAGCCACGGCGGTTGAGCAGCAGGATGCTCTGCTCCCCCCGGCGCAGGTTTTCGGCCAGTTCCCCGGCCAGGCGGGCGCTGACTTCCCGGGGATTTCCGGCTGTCATCTCGGCCCGCATATCCGCAAACTCCACCGTGGGCAGCGGGCGGCCGCCGTACCGTTCCCGCAGGGTGACCAGCCGCATCCGCCCGGCCCGGGCGGCGTAGGTGGTCTCAATGCGGGGGGTGGCAGAAGCAAAGACCAGCAGGGCGTTTTCCGCCGCAGCCCGTTTTCTGGCCACCTCGTGGGCGGAGTAGCGGGGGGCGGATTCACTCTGGTAGGTGTGCTCCTGTTCCTCATCCAGAATGATAAGGCCGATGTCTTTCAAAGGGGCAAAGACCGCACTGCGGGTGCCCACCACGATATCGGCGTTGCCCTGCTGGATCATCCGCCACTGCAAAAGGCGCTCAGTGTTGTTCAGAGCACTGTGCTGCACCGCCAGCCGGCTGCCGAACATGGCTTTCAGGCGGCGGATCATCTGGGGCGTCAGGCCGATTTCCGGCACCAGCACCAGCGCCCGGCGCCCCTGGGCCAGAGTATGCTCGATGAGTTTGAGGAACACCGCCGTCTTGCCGCTGCCGGTGACACCGTAGAGCAGCGCCGCCCGGGGCTGCCGGGCGTCCAGGTCGGTTTTGAGCTGATCAAAAGCAGCCTGCTGTTCCGGGGAAAGTTCCACCGGCTGGGGGTCAAAAGGAATTTCCGCAAACAGATCCAGAGATTTGAAGCGCTCCTCCGCTTTCAGAATTCCTTTTTTGCACAGGGCGTCCAGCGTGGTGCGGCCCACCCCCTGCTCTTCCAGCGCACGGCGGGTCATGGGGCCGCTGCGGAGCAGTTCCACCGCAGCCTGCTGACGCGGGCCGGGCTTTGGCTTGGCAGGCAGTTCTCCCACCAGGGTGTACACCGTTTCCACCGGGCGGCTCAGGCGATTCTGCACCACCGGTTTGCCATTTTCCACCCCGGGACAGTACTGGGCGCCGTAGGGGATAATGGCCTTGACGGCTTCATACCAGGTGCAGAAATACCGGTCCTTGAGGAACCGGACCAGGTCCAGCAGGTCGGGGGTCAGGCGGGCATCCTCCGGCGCGGCGGCCAGCAGGGTCTTGAGCCGCGGGTCCGGGGCGGGGTCCTCCTCCACCTGCAGCACCACCGCCATGCGGGGCTTGTCTGACCGGCCAAAGGGTACCAGCACGATCCCCCCGGGCCACAGGCAGCCGCACAGGTCCGCCGGAACCAGATAGGAATACAGCTTGTCAAAATGGATGGTGGCGTCGTTCACCGCCACCTTTGCAATCATGGGCAAAGGGGTCCTCCCCTCTTGTGCGGGTAAATCAGTCCTCCTGCATCAGGCGATGCCGGATGATCCCGTAAAGGCGGTCGGCACAGTCGTCCACCTCATCATTGACCACCTGCTCGTCATACTTGGCAGCCAAAGCCACCTCGGCTTCGGCACGCTTGAGGCGCTTGCGGATAACCTCTTCATTTTCCGTGCCGCGGCTGCGAAGGCGATGCTCCAACTCCTGCTTATCCGGCGGCAGAACAAAGATGGTGGTGGCCCCGGGGTACAGGCGCTTGATGTTGCCGGCACCTTCCACCTCAATAACCAGGATGACCGGTTCTTCGGCCTTCATGTGTCCTTCAATTTCGGAGCGCAGGGTTCCGTAGTAGTTTTCACAGTAGCAGGTATACTCCACAATGCCGTCGTGGTCCAGGGTTTCCTTGAACTGCTCCTTGGTGAGGTAGTAATAGTTGACCCCTTCCGCCTCCCCTTCCCGCATGGGGCGGGTAGTGGCGGACACGGTCTTTTTTACATCCGGATGGTCATGGAGCAGCCTGGACACCACGGTATCCTTGCCGGCACCGGAGGGGCCGGACACAACAAACAGATACTTTTCACCTTTCATACTTTAGCATCCCCTATTCTTTTGCTTTCCTATACACCTGTATCCATGTATAAGCAACACCGGGTCACGGTGCGGCTTCCTCCTGTGTACGGCCGAGAATGGTTTCCGGCGGGAATGCCGAAAGCACCACATGGTCGGAGTCCATGATGAGCACCGACTGCGTACGGCGGCCATAGGTTGCATCAATGACGGCTCCCTTGTCCCGGGCGTCCTGCACGATGCGTTTGATGGGCGCAGATTCCGGGCTGACCGCAGCGATAAGCCGGTCGGCATTGACCAGGTTGCCAAACCCGATATTGATGAGTTTCATATGCACCCCTTACTCGATGTTCTGAATCTGCTCCCGGATTTTTTCGATTTCCGATTTCAGGGCTACCACCAGGCGGGTCAGAGCGGCATCCTGGCACTTGGAGCCAATGGTATTGGCTTCCCGGTTCAGTTCCTGGGTCAGGAAGTCCAGCTTGCGGCCAATGGGCTCGTTGAGAGTCAAAATTTCCCGGTACTGGGCCACATGACTGTGCAGGCGCACGGTCTCCTCGTCAATGGCAGTCTTGTCCGCAAAGAGAGCGGCCTCGGTGAGGATACGGCTTTCGTCGATGCTGCGGTCGGCCAGCAGTTCCTGCAGACGGGCATACAGGCGCTCGGTGTAAGCCTGTACCCGACCGGCGCTTCCCTCTTCGATCTGTCCCACCAGATCTTCCACCACCTGCAGGCGATTTTCCACATCCTCCTTGAGCTTGGCCCCCTCAGTGGCACGCATGGCCAGGAACGCTTCCACCGCCTGGGCAGCCACCGCGGCCACATCCGCCCACAGGGCATCCGGGTCCGCAGGGGCGGCAGTCTGGGTCAGCACGTCGGGAAAACGGGCCAGCGCGGTAACGGTAACATCGTTTTTCACATCCAGCCGTTCGGCCAGAGCATGCAGGGCATGGCGGTAGCTTTCGGCCAGAGGCCAGTTGATCTGCACAACCGTATCGGCGGCAGCCACGCTCTGGATGGTGAGATTCAGCTCCACCTTGCCGCGATGGACGCGGTCGGCCACCAGCGCCTTGAGCTTGTCATCCAGGAAGCCGCAGGTGCGCGGCAGCCGGGAGGAATATTCAAAGAAGCGCGCGTTGACGCTGCGCAGTTCCACCGTGATGTTGCGGCCGTTGAGCGTCTGCTCGGCCCGGCCATAGCCTGTCATGCTGAGAACCATACCTGAACTCCTCACATCTTACACAGCAAATTTTTCCTGATAGGTATTCAATTTATTATACTACCCGTACCGCTGTTTGGCAAGGCAAAGGGACGGTACAGACAGAAAAAGCCCCCGCACCTTTCGGTACGGGGGCTTGCGGTTTCTGTCAGTGGACCATCAGACCGGATGGGACTTGTTTTCGTAGTCCGCATGCTGCGCATCCACACCGTGCAGACGGGCGTTGCGCTTTTCAAAGAATTTGGGGGCGACCTGCGGGAACATGGCGTAGGTCAGCACGTCCTCTTCCTGAATGACATACTTGGCGGCTTCGGCCTTCATCTTATCCATCTCGGGCTCCAGCAGATCCGCAGGACGGCAGGTGATGGGTTCTTCGCCCTTGAGGATCATCTTGGAGAATTCCGGCTTGATGGGCGCGGGAGTCTTGCCGTAGTCGCCGTGGACCAGGCCCTTGAACTCCTTGGTAACCATCTTGTAGCGCTCACCCATGATGACGTTGAACACCGCCTGGGTGCCCACGATCTGGCTGGTGGGCGTGACCAGCGGCGGGTAGCCGGCATCCTCGCGCACGCGCGGGATTTCCTTGAGCACTTCGTCCAGCTGGTCTTCCTTGCCGGCATCTTTCAGCTGCTTGATCATGTTGGACAGCATGCCGCCGGGCACCTGATACAGCAGTGTGTTGGCGTCCACGCCCAGAACCTTCGGGCTGATCTGGCCGTTGGCGATGTACTTCTCGCGCAGCTTGGCAAAGTGCTCACGCACGATGTTCAGCTTGGCAAGATCCAGGCCGGTGTCGTAGTCGGTACCCTGAAGGGCGGCGACCAGGCTTTCGGTGGGCATATGGGAGGTACCCAGAGCCAGCGGGCTCATTGCGGTATCGATGATATCCGCGCCCGCTTCGATGCCCTTCAGGATGGACATGGAAGCCAGGCCGGCGGTGTAATGGCTGTGGATATCGATGGGAATGCTGACCGCTTCCTTCAGCGCCTTGACCAGGTCATAGCAGGTGTACGGCTTGAGCAGGCCGGCCATATCCTTGATGCAGATGGAATCGGCGCCCATCTCTTCCAGCTGTTTGGCGTACTCCACGAAATATTCGTTGGTGTGCACCGGGCTCAGGGTGTAGCTGATGCAGGCCTGCACATGAGCCTTTTCCTTGCGGGCTGCCTTGATGGCGGTCTGCAGGTTACGGGGATCGTTCAGGGCGTCAAAGATACGCAGGATGTCGATGCCGTTGGCCACGGACTTCTGCACAAAGTATTCCACGGCATCGTCGGCATAGTGACGGTAGCCCAGCATGTTCTGGCCGCGGAACAGCATCTGCAGCTTGGTCTTGGGCATTTCCCGGCGCAGGGTGCGCAGGCGCTCCCACGGATCTTCGTCCAGGAAGCGGATGCAGGAGTCAAAGGTGGCGCCGCCCCAGCACTCGATGGAAAAATAACCGATTTCATCCATCGTCTTGAGGATGGGGAGCATCTCGTCGATGGTCATACGGGTGGCCAGCAGCGACTGATGAGCGTCGCGCAGGACAACTTCCGTGATCTGAATGGGTTTCTTAGCCAATCTGATTCACCTCTTTTTCAAACTGCCGCGGGGCTCAGTTCATGGTGCACAGCACGTCGCCGGAAGCCACCGTATCGCCCTTGCGCACATTGACGCTGGCAATCGTGCCGTCCTGCGGGGCCGAGATCTCGTTTTCCATCTTCATGGCTTCCAGGATCATCAGGGTGTCGCCGGCCTTGACAGATGCACCGGGCTGAACACGCACATCCAGGATGTTGCCGGGCATGGGCGCGGACACGGTGACGGCACCGGCAGCACCGGCGGGAGCCGGGGCGGCAGCAGGCGCCGGAGCGGCGGGCTTGGCGGCGGGGGCCGGAGCGGGAGCGGCAGGAGCAGCGGGAGCCACAGGGCCGCCGGCGGTTTCTTCAACAGTCACATCATAGGCAACGCCGTTGACGGTAACGGTGAGATGTTTCATGACAGAGTCCTCCTTGATATGTATGATCGTGTGATGTTACAGGGTAATGT
>CAUEKL010000106.1 GCA_959018215.1 uncultured Gemmiger sp. | reverse complement strand
TGCGGTAGGCCCCCAGCCCGAAATACAGGGCCACCTCATCCCGCCGTTCCAGGGCCAGCCACTGGGCGGCCAGGGCGGTCAGGCTGTGAGAAGCATCCCCATCCTTCTTGTAGTCCAGCCCCCAGTACAGCTGGGGCATGAGGTAATCCACAAACCCCGCTTCCCGCAGCCAGCGGGCGGCGTCACTGTACTGGCTGTTGTAGTTGCTGTTGGGGTCCCCCTGGGGGGCAATGCCGAACCGCACCCCGGATTCGTGGGCCGTCCGGTAACACAGGGACACCAGGGCGTCCACGTTCTCCCGCCGCCAGTCCTCCAGGGCCAGGGTTCCCCCGCCCTCGCAGTAGGCGGCGTAGTCGTCGGCGTCAAACTCCGCCGCGGTAGTGGGGTAGAAATAATCGTCAAAGTGCACACCGTCAATGTCGTAATTTCGGCAAAGTTCCTCAATGCCTGCGGCAATATAGTCCCGCACCTCCGGATTGGCCGGGTCCAGGTACAGCCCGCCGTCCACCGATTTGACCCAGTCCGGATGGGTGTTGGCGGGGCTGGTGTCGGCCAGGGCAGAGGGCGTCCCACCGCTTTGCAGGCGGTAGGGATTGATCCAGGCTTCCAGTTCCAGGCCCCGGTCGTGGGCGGCCTGCACCAGCACCGCCAGGGGGTCAAAGCCCGGGTTCCGGCCCTGGGTGCCGGTGCACAGATGGCTGAAGGGATACAGGGCACTGGGGTAAAGAGCATCCCCGAAAGGCCGCACATGGGCCAGCACCACATTGGCCCCCATGGCCGCGATGTTGTCCAGCATCTCCTCCACATCGGCGGCAAAAGCCGATTCGGAGGAGAAATCCACTCCCTGCCATTCCAGGTAGGACACCCACACCGCCCGGTATTCGGTGGTTTCGGCATCCGGGACGGGGCTGGCCGTGGGGGTGGGCGTCAGGGCCGGTGCAGCGGTCTCGGGAGTAGACAGGGACCCGGGCAGGCTGCCCAAAGGCAGGGCAGGCAGTACCAGCATCAGACAAAACAGCGCCGCCGCGCCCAGAATCGCCGCCCAACCTTGGCCCCGGTTCATGCACACCCCTCCCTTTGTTTTGCACCTGGTACAAGGTATGCACGTCCCACAAAAACTTGCCCGCCCGCCTTGGCAAACGGCCAAAAATCTGCTATACTAAATTAGTTATCCCGTTTTTGCGGGCCATTAGCTCAGTTGGTCAGAGCTGGCGGCTCATAACCGCTTGGTCCCGGGTTCAAGTCCTGGATGGCCCACCACAGAAAAAAGCCCCCGCTAAGGCGGGGGCATTTTTTAATCAAAGGGCCATTCAGGACTTGAAAGCCCGACGGCATAGCCGGAAAAAACAGTCCTGTGGACTGTTTTTTAGGGCGTGGGTGGCTCGGTCCCTGGATGGCCCACCATAGAAAAAAGCCCCCGCTAAGGCGGGGGCATTTTTTAATAAAAAGGACCATCCAGGACTTGAAAGCCCGACGGCATAGCCGGAAAAAACAGTCCTGTGGACTGTTTTTTAGGGCGTGGGTGGCTCGGTCCCTGGATGGCCCACCATAGAAAAAAGCCCCCGCTAAGGCGGGGGTATTTTTTAATAAAAAGGACCATCCAGGACTTGAAAGCCCGACGGCGCAACCTTCTGGACTTCCCCACCCGCTTCTGCTACACTGGAATCAATCAAAAAAGGAGGGTTTGCTTATGCTGCCTGTGGTGAGCGTACAGACCATGCGGGAATGCGACGCATGGACCATTGAACATGAAACACCCGGCTCCGAGTTAATGCTCCGGGCCGCCCGGGGCATCCGGGACGCGGTGGACTGGGATAAAGGCAGTCCGGCGGGCATCGTCATCGGGTCGGGCAACAACGGCGGGGACGGCGCCGCCTTGGCCATGCTGCTGGCCCAGGCGGGGCGGCCCTGCGTGTTGTATCGGGTCTCGGAGAAAGCCAGCCCGGACAACGCCTTCTATCTGGAGAAGGCGAAAGCCCTGGGGGTGCCGGTGCGGCCCTTTGCGGGGCATGAGGCAGAAATCGCCGCCCGTCCGGTGCTGGTGGACTGCCTGCTGGGCACCGGCTTTGCGGGCACGGTGCGCGGGGCGGTGCGCCAGGCCATCCTCTGCCTGAACCGGGCCCGGGAGTCGGGGGCCTATGTGGTCAGCGCCGACATCAACAGCGGCCTCAACGGGGATACCGGCGAGGCCGAACTGGCGGTGCATTCCGACCTGACCGTATCCATCGGCTTTTTCAAAACCGGGATGTTCCGGGGGGATGCCGCAACCTACATCCGCCGCCTGGTCAATGCGGATATCGGCATCCGGCTGCTGCGGCAGGAGTTTTCCCTGGTGGAGCCGGGAACTCCCGCCGGAGAACGGGACATTGTCTGCCCGGGGTATTGCGAGATGGGGACCTTGCCCAAAGCCTCCCCTGTGTAAGGGGAGGTGCCGCGCAGCGGCGGAGGGGTTGGTAAGTCTGCGGTATTTCCCGTTACCAGGCAATGACAACAGGTCTACAACCCCTCAGTCAGCCTTCGGCTGCCAGCTCCCCTTGCACAGGGGAGCCTGTCTCTGCTCCCATAAGCGGTCGCTGCCGGGCAATGGTATGAAAATCCATTCCTTGTTCACCGGCCCCCAGGCCGGTGAATAGGCCGTCGTAAGGTGGCCGCACTGGGTCCAGGGGTTTACCCCTGGTCGGCGTCCACCGCATCGAAACGGTGGGACTTTTCGCTTCCTTTTGGTCACAAAAGGAAGGACACTCCGGCAGACTGCCGTTACCCCGGCAGCCAGATAGCAACGTCAGCCTTCGGCTGCCAGCTCCCCTTGCACAGGGGAGCCTGCCTTTGCTCCAAACAACAAAACCCACCGCCACAAAAGGCAGTGGGTTTCATTTTTTATCAAAAAGTATACCGCCGGATCTCACAGTTGCGGATGCCGAAAGCCGCGTACTCGGCGTTGGTCATGTCGAAAAAGTAGGAGTTCACCACCCGGGCAATGCCGTTGTGGGCCACCAGCAGGCAGGTCTCCTCCCGGCCGCGCAGCTCGTCCAGCAGGTTGTAAATGCGGGCGGCCACCCGGAGCATACTCTCGCCGCCGTCAAAGCTTTCCACAAAATTGGCTTTTGCGGTGGAAAACTCCGCGCCGTCCCGGGGCGTGCCCTCGAACCGGCCGAAGTTCTGCTCGGTCAGCCGGGGTTCCACCGTCAGGGGCAGGCCGGTCACATCCGCAATGCACCGGGCGGTGTCGGCGGCCCGGGACAAAGGGGAACACAGTATGCGGTCAATGGGCAGTTTTTCGGCCAGGATCTTCTGGCCCAGCTCGGTGGCCTGGCGGCGGCCCAGCTGGGTGAGGGGGCTGTCGGTAGCGCCGCAGATCTTGTTTTCCACGTTCCAGACGGTCTGGCCGTGGCGGGTGAAATACAGTTGGGTTGCCATGCAGATTCCTTTCAGTTTACACGGAGCCGGTCGTTTACAGGATCAGGTCCCGGCGGCGGGCGGCGGTCTTGCGGTGCAGGCTTTCGGCCATGACAAACATGAGCACCAGCAGCACCGCCATGTACCAGGGGTACAGGGCCATGGAGATATGCTGGCCCAGCAGCCCGAACAGGGGCGGCATCAGGCAGCTGCCCACATAGGCGCAGGCCATCTGCAGGCCGGTCATGGACAGGCTCAGCTCCCGGCCGAAGTTGGCGGGGGTTTCGTGGATGATGCAGGGGTAGACGGGAGCGCAGCCCAGGCCCACCGTGATGAGCCCGGCGAACAGGACGTTGTTGCCGGCGGGCAGCAGGATGAGCACCAGACCCAGGGCGATGAGGGCCTGGCCCAGGCGGATCATGTTCTGGTCGTTGATCTTCATGGTCAGGAAGCCGCAGACACCGCGGCCCACCGTGATGCCCAGATAGAACAGGCTGGCCCAGGAGGCGGCGGTCTCGGCGTCGATGCCCCGCACCACGGTGCAGTAGCTGGCGGCCCACATGCCGGCGGTGGCTTCCAGGGCGCAGTAACAGAAGAAGCAGGTCACCACCTGGCGCACCCCGGGCAGGCGGAGCAGTTCGGGGATGGACCGCTGCTGGGGGGCGAAGTCCGCCCCGTCCAGGGTCTGTTCCGGGCGCTTCCACAGCCGCAGGCTCAAAAACAGCACCAGGGTGAGCACGAACTGCAGCACCGCGATGGTGCGGTAGCCCCCCTGCCAGGCGCCCCCGGCCAGGGCCCGGCCCATGATGATGGGCCCGATGCTGGCGCCCACGCCCCACATGCAGTGCAGCCAGCTCATGTGGCGGCTTTCATAGTGGAGGGACACATAGCTGTTGAGGGCGGCGTCCACGCTGCCCGCCCCCAGGCCGTAGGGAATGGCCCACAGACAAAGCTGCCAGAACCGGCCGCAGAAGGAAAAGCCCAGCAGAGCCACGGCGGTGAGCAGGACACTGTAAGCCGTGACCTTGCCGGTGCCCAGGGCGGTATTGATCCGGGCGCTGGCCAGGCTGGACAGGATGGTGCAGGCGGAAATGATCATGGAGACGATACCCGCCCAGGACAGGTCCGCCCCCATCTGGGTGTACATGCTGGGCCAGGCCGCGCCCAGCAGGGCGTCCGGCAGGCCCAGGCTGATGAAGGCCAGGTAGATAATGGGCAATAACAGGGATGCCATACAAATACTCTCCCACCAAAAATTTTCGGCCCTTCAACGGGCCCACGTGGGAAATTATACCACGAAACGGGGCGGATGCAAGACGGGGAAAGCCTCCCCTGTGTAAGGGGAGGTGCCGCGCAGCGGCGGTGGGGTTGTAAACCCGGCGGCACATCCCGTTTGCGGGCAATAGCGGTAAGTTCACAACCCCTCAGTCAGCTTCGCTGACAGCTCCCCTTACACAGGGGAGCCGTTCTCTACCCCCGGAGCCTCCCCTGTGTAAGGGGAGGTGGGGCGCAGCCCCGGTGGGGTTGTAAACCCGGCGGCACATCCCGTTTGCGGGCAATGGCGGTAAGTTCACAACCCCTCAGTCAGCTTCGCTGACAGCTCCCCTTGCACAGGGGAGCCTCTCTCTACTCCCAAAGGCACCACAAAAAGGGCCGCGCCTTGCGGCGCGGCCCAAACAGGCAGGATCTTTCCTTTTTTGGCTGTGAAAAGGATTGTTGTTGTCAGCGCAGCACCGCGCCCAGGTTGGCGGAGGTGACCATGCGGGCATACCGGGCCAGCCAGCCGCTCTTGACGTTGGGGTCGGGAGCCTGGTAGGCCGCTTTGCGGGCAGCCAGCTCCTCGTCGCTGACATGCAGGGTGATGGAGGCGTTGGGGATGTCGATCTCGATGGTATCCCCCTCCTTCACCAGGCCGATGGGCCCGCCGGAGGCCGCTTCCGGGCTGACGTGGCCGATGGCCGCGCCCCGGGACGCCCCGGAGAACCGGCCGTCGGTGATGAGCGCCACGGTGGTGTCCAGCTTCATGCCCGCCAGGGCGCTGGTGGGGTTGAGCATCTCCCGCATGCCGGGACCGCCCTTGGGGCCTTCGTACCGGATGACCACCACGTCCCCGGGGTGGATCTCCCCGTTGTAGATGGCGGTGATGGCGGTCTCCTCGCTGTCAAAGACCCGGGCCGGGCCGGTGTGGTGCTGCATTTCGGGGGCCACGGCGCTGCGCTTGACCACGCAGCCGTCCGGGGCAACGTTGCCCCACAGGATCTGCAGCCCGCCGTTGACCGAGTAGGGGTTGTCAATGGGCCGGATGGCCTTCTCGTCCAGGATCTTCGCCCCGGCGATGTTCTCGCCCAGGGTCTTGCCGGTGACGGTGGGGACTTCCAGGTCCAGCAGCCCCGCCTTGGCCAGTTCGGCCTGCACGGCGGGGATACCGCCCGCCTCGTACAGGTCGGGCATGTGGGTGGGACCCGCCGGGGCCAGGTGGCAGAGGTTGGGGGTCTTGGCGCTGATCTCGTTGAAGAGTTTCAGGTCGATGGGCACCCCCGCCTCATAGGCGATGGCCAGCAGGTGCAGCACCGTGTTGGTGGAGCAGCCCAGGGCCATGTCACAGGTCAGGGCGTTGCGGATGGACCGCTCGTTGACGATCTGCCGGGCGGTGATGCCCCGGTTGACCAGATCCATGATGGCCATGCCCGACCGCTTGGCCAGCTGCAGCCGCTTGGCGTAGACCGCCGGGATGGTGCCGTTGCCGGGCAGGGCAATGCCGATGGCCTCGCACAGGCAGTTCATGCTGTTGGCGGTGTACATGCCGGAGCAGGAACCGCAGCCGGGGCAGCAGTTGCAGGTGCAGTCCTCCAGCTGTTCGTCGTTGATGAGCCCGGCCTTGTAGGCGCCCACCGCCTCGAACATCTTGGAAAGGCTGACCTCCTCGCCGCCGTAGCGGCCGGCCAGCATGGGGCCGCCGGAGCAGACCACCGCGGGCACGTCCATGCGCACGGCAGCCATGAGCATGCCGGGCACGATCTTGTCGCAGTTGGGCACCAGGACCAGACCGTCCAGCTGGTGGGCCATGTACATGGTCTCCACGCTGTCGCAGATCAGTTCCCGGCTGGCCAGGGAATACTTCATGCCGATGTGGCCCATGGCGATGCCGTCGCACACGCCGATGGAGGGCATGAGCACCGGGGTGCCCCCGGCCATACGGATACCGGCCTTGACGGCGTCCGCGATCTTGTCCAGGTTCATGTGACCGGGCACGATCTCACTGTAGGCGGACACCACGCCGATGAGCGGACGTTCCAGTTCTTCCGGGGTATAGCCCAGGGCGTAGAATAGGCTGCGGTTGGGGGCGCGCTCGGGGCCCTTCTTGACGTTATCGCTGTGCATGGGGCACATCCTCCTCTGCCGCCCGGGGCGGCCGTGCTGTTGTGTTTGGGGGTGGAGCTTACTTCTTCAGCCAGCTCATCATCTGGCGCAGTTCCTTGCCCACCTTCTCGATGAGGTGCTCGGACTGCATCCGGCGCTCGGCCAGGAAGTGGACCTTGCGGCCGCCCTTGGGGCTCATCTCGGTGAGGAACTCGCTGGCGAAGGTGCCGTCCTGGATCTCCTGCAGGACCTTCTTCATCTCCTTGCGGGTCTCCTCGGTGATGAGGCGCTTGCCGGTGCGGTAGTCGCCGTATTCAGCGGTGTTGGAGATGGAGTAGCGCATCTTGTCGAAGCCGCCCTCGTTGATCAGGTCGACGATGAGCTTCATCTCGTGGCAGGTCTCGAAGTAGGCCATCTCGGGGGCGTAGCCGGCTTCCACCAGGGTATCGAAGCCCGCATGGATGAGCTCGCAGACGCCGCCGCACAGAACGGCCTGCTCACCGAACAGGTCGGTCTCGGTCTCTTCCTTGAAGGTGGTCTCCAGGATGCCCGCACGGCCGGCGCCGATGCCGGAAGCGTAAGCCAGGGCGATCTCCTTGGCCTTGCCGGTGTAGTCCTGCTCCACGCAGATCAGGGAGGGGCAGCCCTCGCCCTCGGTGTACAGGCGGCGGACGATGTGGCCGGGGCCCT
>CAUEKL010000105.1 GCA_959018215.1 uncultured Gemmiger sp. | reverse complement strand
GTATATCATACTGTCTAACAAATGGGGTGCAGTTCAAAATGCCTTGACCTGCCGGCTTTACTATTGACATCACAGCCACACTCTTACGGCAAAGCCGCCTTTGAAAAAGTAGGTGTTCGTGTAATGTCCATCTGGTGGAGATGAGGGGAATCGAACCCCTGTCCGAAAAGAAAGCGGTTAGAGTATCTCCGGGCGCAGAGTGCTTATTGAATTTCCCTCGGTGCGAGCGAACACACGCGCTTTACACCTTGGTAGCTTCATGAATACCTGACGGGCTGCAAAGCTTAGGCCCGTGCATGTTCAGCACCTAATCGACGCCCCGGCCCCGTTCGGTGCTGAGACGGGCGGGACGGTCGCGCCTAATTAGGCAGCGACGGCAACAGTGTTGTTGTTGTCAGCTAATTTAGTTTGGCGCTTTTATCGTGGTGCACCGCCACGGCCCGCTGCTCACGCCCCTCTCCCCCCGTCGAAACCATTACATCCCCATATCAAGCGGCGCGGTGCGCCGCATTCTGGCGATTGGTCTTTGAGAAGGAACGGCGTTTCAGCCTTGTTTTGACCTTTGTCAGTGCTGCTTCAGCGCGCGGTCAATATCGCGCTTGGCATCCCGTGCGGCGGCTGTTGCACGCTTATCGTACAGCTTTTTGCCCTTGCACAGTCCCAGTTCCACCTTGACACGGCCGTGTTTGAAGTACAGGGAAAGGGGAACCAGCGTATACCCCTGCAGCTTGATCTGCTGGGCCAGGCGGCGGATCTCCGTCTTGTGGGCCAGCAGGCGTCGGGGACGAACCGGGTCCTTGTTGAAGATGCTGCCGTGCGCATAAGGGCTGATGTGCATCCCCTTGAGGATAATCTCCCCATCATCAATATCGGCCCAGGCGTCTTTCAGGTTGACGCCGCCGGCACGCAGGCTTTTCACCTCGGTGCCGACCAGCTCGATGCCGGTTTCCAGCGCTTCGATCACAAAGTATTCATGACGCGCTTCCCGGTTCTGGGCAATGATTTTTTTCGGGGTCTGATCCTTGGCCAAGCGCGTCACCTCCTTGCTTTTTGGCGCCGGGTTGTAAAATTATACTGCGTTCCTTCTGCCTTGTCAAGCGGGTTACAGTTCGCCGCGGCCTTCCATGGCGCGGTACAGGGTGGTTTCGTCCGCATATTCCAGGCTGGAGCCCACCGGCAGACCGTACGCCAGCCGGGTGGTCCTGATGCCCAGGGGCTTTATGAGCTTGGCCAGGTACATGGCCGTGGCCTCCCCTTCCACCGTGGGGCTGGTGGCCATAATGACCTCCTTGACCTGGTCGTCCAGGCGGGCCAGCAGTTCCTTGACGCACAGCTGGTCGGCACCGATGCCGTCCATGGGCGAGATCAGGCCATGAAGCACATGATACAGCCCCTTATACTCATGGGTGCGCTCAATGGCCTTGATGTCCCGGGGTGCTTCCACCACGCAGATGATGGAACGGTCCCGCTTGGGCGACGCACAGATGGGGCAGACCTCGCCGGAGGTATAGTCCTGGCAAAGGCGGCAGCGATGCAGCCGGGTTTTGGCGCCTTCAATGGCTTTGGCCAGTTCCATGGCCTGCTCGTTGGACATGCTCATGACCTCGTAGGCCATACGGGTGGCACCTTTACGCCCCACGCCGGGAAAGCGGGAAAACTGGTCGAT
Source organism: uncultured Gemmiger sp. (assembly GCA_959018215.1). GTDB lineage: Bacteria > Bacillota > Clostridia > Oscillospirales > Ruminococcaceae > Gemmiger. The sequence continues at coordinate 5,835 of CAUEKL010000105.1, read as the reverse complement.
CAGATTTTCCAGCGGTTCAGCGTTCTGCGGCATGGTGTACCTCTCAGCCCAGGCCGGGGATGTTCATACCGCCGGTCATCTTGGACATCTCTTCGTCCGAATCCTTATCCACAGCAGCCACCGCGCTGTTGACAGCTGCCGCGATGAGGTCTTCCAGCATCTCGATATCGTCCGGGTCCACGGCCTCCGGCTTGATCTTGACGGCGGTGACCTCATGCTTGCCGGTCATGGTCACGGTGACCATCTCGCCGCTGGCGGTGCCGGTGTATTCGCGGGCTTCGAGTTCGGCCTGCTTGGCACGGATCTCATCCTGCATCTTCTGGACCTGACGCATCATGGCCTGGGGGTCGGGACGGCCGTAGCCTTTGGGAAGTCTTGCTTTCATGGGAATTTCTCCTTTGTTGTTTATCTTTGCCGGTTAGGGCAGACGGCATTCCTGCCGGGGATCACTTTTCTTCGATCTGCACATCCACGCCCATGGCCTGCATCTGGCGGATGGTGTCATCCACCGAAATCTGCGGCTTGCCGCTCTCATCTTCTTTGGGCTTCTCATAGGGACCGATGGAGTAGCTCTGGTGGGTGACCTGATAGATCAGTTCCTTGATCTGCTTGGACACATCCTTGTTCTTGCGGATGTAATCCCGGAAGGCATCGCTGCATTCAAACAGCACGCGCCGTCCGTCAAAGTAGGCGCGGGTGCCTTGCAGGAAGGAGATGAGCAGCGGATCGTTTTCGGCCATGAGTTCCAGCACTGCCGACCACTGCGGGAAAGGCTGCAGAGGGCCCGCAGGCGCCGTGGACCGGGGCCGGGACTTTTTGGGAGCCGGAGACATTTGCTGGGCCGGGGCCTGCTGAGGCTGGGGTTCCAGCGGGGGCAGTTCCGGCTGCAGGAAGGCGGGCTCTCCTTCTTCCACCGGGGGGATCTCGCTTTGAACCGGCGGGACGCCAGCCTGGGCCACCGGGGGTACCGGGTAGCTTTGCTGGAGGTTCTGCACCACCGGAGGTGCCGTGTAGGACGGGGCCGGTTGGGCTGCCGCAAAGGGCTGAGGAGTGGCAGGTGCCGCCGCAACAACCACCGGCTGCGCGGCCGCTGTATCCGGCTGGGTCAGGGAAAAGACCGCCAGTTCCAGCTCAATGCGCTGATCGGTGCCACGGGCCATCTTTTCCAGCGCAGAGCCGAAAGCGTTGATGGCCCGCACCGCCTCCCGCTGCGGGAAATCCTTGCGGGCGGTGTAGGCAGCTTCCTCTTCCGGGGAAGTACCGGTGAGCAGATTTTCGCCCCCGGGCAGGGCGCACAGCATCAGGTTGCGGTAATGCCCGGCCAGTTCCATGCACAGCCGCCGCATATCCACCGACTGCTGACGCAGCCGGGCGATTTCCTGCAGCGCGGTCACCGAATCGCCTTTGGCAATGGCATCGCTGATCTCAAACAGGTACTGCCGGTCGGTGACACCGGCCATACGGCGGACAAGGGCCTCGTCCACCGTGTTGGACACACCGGCACAGGTATCCAGGATGGAAAGGGCGTCACGCATGGCGCCGTCCGCCAGGCGGCCGATGAGTTCGGCGGCGCCAGGGTCCAGGTCGATCTTTTCCTCCCCGGCCACATACAAAAGGCGGCCCGCAATATCGGAGGCGGTGATGCGCTGGAAGTCGTACCGCTGGCAGCGGGACAGAATCGTGGCCGGGACCTTCTGCACCTCGGTGGTGGCCAGAATGAAAATCACATGTTCCGGCGGCTCCTCCATGGTTTTGAGCAGCGCATTGAAGGCGGAGGTGGACAGCATATGCACCTCGTCGATGATATAGACCTTATACTTGCACATGGCGGGCAGGTAGGCGGTCTCATCCCGCAGGTCCCGGATATCATCCACGCTGTTGTTGGAGGCGGCGTCGATCTCCGAGATATCCAGCACGCTGCCGTCGTCCACGCCCTTGCAGACGGCACATTCGCCGCAGGGTTCCGGGCTGGAGGTATCCAGGCAATTGACCGCTTTGGCGAAGATCTTGGCACAGGTGGTCTTGCCGGTGCCGCGGGTGCCGGTGAACAGGTAGGCATGGCCGATGCGCCCGGCGGCGATCTGGTTCTGCAGAGCGGTCACAATGGCCTGCTGGCCGACCACATCGGCAAAACGGCGGGGACGCCACTTGCGGTACAACGCGCGATACATGCCAAACACCTGCCTTTGTCAGAATAGAAAAGAAAGGCACAGCCGCCATACGCGGCCATGACCATAACACAAAACGGACAGGGCCGCGCGGGTGTGCCCCGCGGTTGTGCTGTTTTGCATACGGATGCAGGCTTGCCGCAGCACCGGGGCGCCAACGCTTAATGCTGCTCGGTTCCCCGCCTGACATGGTTCACGCGGTCCCCGCGCACGGGGCCCACATCCGTATGCAAAACAGCGCAAAGTGCCCTGTCCGCTTTTGTTATTATACATGATTTGTGCGTCGAATGCAAGAGGTTCCCGCTTCCCCGCCCGATTTCCCGGGCGGAGGGTTACAGCGCCTCAAACAGCTGTTTGGCATAGTCGGCGCTGGCCTTGGCGTCCTTGGCGTAGAAGTCCGCCCCGATCTGCTCGGCAAAGGAGGGGGTGAGCACTGCGCCGCCCACCATGACCTTGCAGGGCAGCTTTGCCTTGTGCAGTTCCTCAATGGTGGTCTGCATACTGGGCACAGTGGTGGTCATCAGGGCCGAAAGCCCCACCAGCGGCGCGCCCGTCTCCTGCACGGCCCGGACCACCCGCATGGGGTCCACGTCCCGGCCCAGGTCGGTGACATCGTAGCCGTAATTTTCCAGCACCACCCGCACGATATTCTTGCCGATATCGTGGATATCCCCCTTGACGGTGGCCAGCACGATCTTGCCCTTGCTGACACTCTGCTGCCCGCTGTTGGCAATGGCCGTCTTGATGACATCAAAGGCAGCCTGGGCGGCGGTGGCCGCCTGCAGCAGCTGGGGCAGGAACAGCGTTCCCTTTTCAAAGCCGTCCCCCACCGTGTCCAGGGCGGGGATCAGGGAGAGGTTGACCACATCCAGGGGTTCCCGGCTCAGCAGCGCCTGCTCGGCGGCGGCCCGGGCTTCCTTTTTGAGGCCCCGGCGCACGGCGTCGGCCAGGGGGTCCTCATTCCCCGAAGGTTCGGACGCTGCCGGTGTTGCGGCAGCAGGAGCTGCCTTGACCGTCTGCACCGTCTGGGTCTGCTGCCCGGCGTAGGCCTGCACATAGTCGGCGCACTGGGCATCCTGGCAGGTGAGCACCCGGAAGGCCCGCACAGCCGCCATCATCTCCGGCGTGTTGGGGTTCATAATGGCCAGATCCAGCCCGGCCTGCATGGCCAGGGTCAGGAAGGTGGTGTTCATATACCCGCGGCAGGGCAAACCGAAGCTGATGTTGGATACGCCCAGCACGGTGCGCACCCCCAGTTCCCGCTTGCACAGTTCCATGGCCTTGAGGGTCTCGGCGGCGGAGGACTGCTCGGCAGAGACGGTAAGGGTCAGGCAGTCGATATACACATCCTCCCGGGGAATCCCGGCGGCGTCGGTAGCGGCCACGATCTTTTTGGCTACTGCGAACCGGCCTTCCGCCGTTTTTGGGATACCGTTTTCATCCAGGCACAGACCCACCACGGCGGCGCCGTATTTTTTGCACAGGGGCAGGATAGCCTTGAGGGACTTTGCTTCCCCGTTGACCGAGTTGACGATGGGTTTACCGTTGTAGATGCGCAGAGCCCGTTCCAGGGCGGCGGGGTCGTTGGAATCCAGCTGCAGGGGCAGGTCGGTGACGGCCTGCAGTTCCCGCACCAGCATTTCCAGGGTGGCGGCCTCGTCGATGCCGGGCAGCCCGGCGTTCACGTCCAGCACCTGGGCGCCGGCTTCCGCCTGGGCCACGGCCTGGGCGCAGGCATAGCCGCTGTCCCCTTCCCGCAGAGCCTGCTGCAGCCGCTTTTTGCCGGTGGGATTGATACGCTCGCCCACCACCGTGATGCCTTCCACCTCCACGCAGCGCACGGGGGTGCACAGACGGCTGCGGCGCACAGGGATCTTCTGGGCCGGGGTCAGCTCCGCAAAGGCGGCGCGGAGCTTGCGGATATATTCGGGGGTGGTGCCGCAGCAGCCGCCCACCATCGAGATGCCCGACGCTGCATAAGGCAGCATCTGCTCCACAAAGCCGTCGGCGGTCAGGTCATAGCTGCCGTCCGGGTTGGGCAGGCCCGCGTTGGGCTTGACGAACACCGGCATCCCGGCAGGCACCACCCTGCACAGCCGCTTGGCAAAAGGCAGGATTTCATCGGGACCGAGAGAGCAGTTGATGCCCACGGCATCCACCCCCAGGCCCGCCGCCGTGATGCCGAAGCTTTCCACCGTGCAGCCGGTGAAGGTGCGGCCCCGGCTTTCAAAGCTCATGGAAGCCAGCACCGGCAGGGTGCTGTTTTCCCTGGCTGCCAGAACGGCGGCTTTCAGCTCATACAGATCGGTCATGGTCTCGATGACAATGAGGTCCGCGCCGGCCTGCACGCCCGCCTGTACAATGGCAGCAAAACGGGCGCAGGCATCCTCAAAGGAGAGGGTGCCGGTGGGGGCCAGCAGTTCCCCCAAAGGTCCGATATCCAGCGCCACCAGGGCCCCGTAAGGCTGGGCAGCCCGGCGGGCACAGGCAATGGAAGCTTCAATGGTCTGGGCGGCGGTATAGCCGGTACCGGCCAGCTTCTGCTCATTGGCGCCGAAGGTGTTGGCGTACAGGATATCGGCCCCCGCAGCGGCGTATTCCCGGTGGATGGCCTCCAGGGTGTCAGGCATAAGAAAGGCCGCCAGTTCCGGCTTCTGGCCGGGCTGCAGGCCCCGTTTCTGCAGTTGGGTACCAAGACCGCCGTCCAGAAAGACAAAGCGGCGGCGGGCAAAAATTTCCTCAATCGTCACAGGTCATTCCCCTCTTTCGATAGGCGCAGGTTTCGCGCAGCAGGCAGTGGTTGCATCCGGCCCGGGCGCCGGTGACCGGGTGGTCGGCGGTGCCCAGAATGGCCGTCACGCTCTTGCGCGGGGTGAGCAGATGCTGGGGCGTGACCGCCAGGCCCAGTCCCCGCACCGTGTCCAGCGCCAGGCACAGATCATGCTGCAAGGTCAGCGGACAGTCGCCGTAGCCCGGCGAATACCGCCCGGTAAGCCACAGGCCCTGACTTTGGGCCCAGCGGCGGGCCTCCGCCTCCACGTCGTCACACAGGCCCTCCATGGCCGCAGAGGCGGTGGCGTCCACCGCCGCGCCCAGGGCAATATCCGATAGTTCCAGGCGGCGGATGAGGGCATCTGCCCCGCTGCCCATGGTCACGGCCATGAGCACCAGACCGCTGCACCCCTGCAGGTGACGGGCCAGGTCGGTGCCTGTTTCCCGCAGGTCCAGGGCCTGGAGCGGCAGGGCGCGCCAGATTCCTCGAGGGGTGGCGGTGCGGCGCAGCAGGGTTTCGGCCTCATCCAGCAGGCCGGTGGTGGCTTCATCGGGAGTCCAGCCGGCGGCGCCCAGATAGCGCAGCACGGTGCGGCGGTCCGCCGCGTGGTAGGCAAGTTCCATGGCTTGTTTTACGCTGCCCTCTTACAGCAGATCGCGGATGCCCTCGTACACGGCCACCGCCACTTCGGGGTCATTCATGGCATACAGATGCACGCCGTCGGCGCCACCTTCAATCAGGTCCCGCATCTGGTTGACGGCATACTCGATGCCGGCCTTGCGCAGGGATTCGGGATCGTCCTGCCAGCGAGAGATCATCCTGGTGAAGGCGGAAGGCAGGCTGGCGCTGGACAAAGCCACCGTGCGCTCGATCTGGGAACGGCGCACGATGGGC